>CAZPUI010000798.1:0-2709 GCA_964589695.1 uncultured Solibacteraceae bacterium
GGAAGCGTGGTGGGACCCGCGGCTGGCGCCGTGCGCCCTCGATGGAGCGGCTGAGGGCCGTCTCCTCCCCGCAGACAACGGCCCCGGCCCCCAGGCGGATTTCCAGATCCAAGCTGAACGCGGAACCCATCACCCGCTCCCCCAGCAGGCCGTGCTCCCGACAGCGGTCGATGGCGTTCTGGATGCGCTTGATGGCCAGGGGATATTCGGCCCGGATGTAGAGGAAGCCTTTGCAGGCCTGGATGGCGTAGGCCCCGATGATCATGCCCTCCACGACATTGAAGGGGTCCGACTCCAGCATGCCGCGGTCCATGAAGGCGCCAGGGTCGCCCTCATCGCCATTGCAGATGATGTAGCGCGTTGTCTCGGGCTGGTCATGGGCCAGCTGCCACTTGCGAGCCGTGGGGAAGCCGCCCCCCCCCCTTCCCCGCAATTTGGCAATGGCCACCTCCTGGATGATCCACTGGGGATCGGCCTTGTCCAAACAGGTGGCCAGGGCCTTGAAACCGCCGAACTTCACATATTCCTCGAAGCTCTCGGGGTCCACCACGCCACTGTTCCGCAGGGCCACCCGGCTCTGGCGGTTGAAGAAGGCCACATCTCCGTAGAGGTCCAGGAATTCCTTGCTCACGATGTCCTGGTCCCCGAGCATGCGGGAAGCCGCGCCGCCCTTGGGGTCCCGGGCCGAGATCGAGTCATCCAGGGCGTTTTCCGTCACAGGCATTCCCCCCTGGACATGGAGGGTGAAGATCTTGTGCACCACCTCGCGGTTCACCCGCTCGTACTTCACGGCGGGCTGGCCCGGGATGCTCACCCCCACGATGGGTTCCTTGCTGCAGCGCCCGGTGCAGCCCGTGGTGTGGATCACCACATCCTGGCGGTTGGAGGCCTTGATGTGCTTGGCGAATTCCTCCCTGACCGCAAGGGAGCCAGCTGCGTGTTCGCAGGTGGCCGAACCCACCTGGATGATGATCTTTCCCGCATCCCCCCGGGAGGCGAGAACCTCCTGGGCACGTGCCTGGATGGATTGGTAGAACTCCACCACCGATGTGGGCATGGAACCTCCTGGGTACGATGGGTCCCTGGCCTCTGGAAACCACTCAGAAGCGCACCAGGACTGCATTCGGCGAAGCGCACTGCTATCGCACGACCCAAAGGATAGTCACCTTTTGGGGAAGGACACCGTTTTGAAACAGGAACCCCCACTTCGGCATCAAAGTGTAAAAACCTAGGTGAGCGGCATCTATAATCGGATGGACGCGCTCGGGCGCCGGCTTCAAATAAGGAGATTTGCGTGGAAAGCCCCAACCCCCACTTCCTGGTCGATGAGAATGCCATCCAGCGTTTGCTCGACGGTGCCCGAAGCGTGGATCCCCTCCGAATCCAAGCCATCCTGGAGAAGGCCCGGGAGCTGCAGGGATTGGCGGAGGATGAGATTGCGCTGCTGATGCACCTGGAGGATCCGCACCTGCTGGAGGCCCTCTTCCACACCGCCCGGGAGGTGAAGGAGGGCATCTACGGCAACCGCATCGTCTTCTTCGCGCCGATGTACGTCTCCAACCTCTGTGGCAACGAGTGCCTGTACTGTGCCTTCCGGGCCTCCAACCGCGAAGTGGCCCGCCGCGCCCTCAGCCAGCAGGAGATCGCCACCGAGACCCGCTACCTCATCCGCCAGGGCCACAAGCGGATCCTCCTGGTGGCGGGGGAGGCCTATCCCAAGGAGGGCCTGGACTACATCCTGAAGGCCATCGGCACCGTCTACGCCACCAAGGAGGGCCCCGGCGAAATTCGCAGGGTGAACGTGAACATCGCGCCCCTGTCCGTGCCCGACTTCCGGCGCCTGAAGGATGCGGAGATCGGCACCTTCCAACTGTTCCAGGAGACGTACCACCGGAAGACATATTCATCTGTTCATAAGGCCGGCAAGAAGGCCGACTTCCAGTGGCGGGTGGACTGCATGCACCGGGCCATGGAGGCTGGAATTGACGACGTGGGACTCGGAGTTCTATTTGGTTTGACAGATTGGAAATTCGAAGTCCTCGCCCTCATGCAACACATCCGCAGCCTGGAGTTGGCCTTCGGGGTGGGGCCCCACACCCTCTCCATCCCCCGGATCGAACCCGCCGTGGGCAGCGACATCGCCGGACATCCCCCCAGCCCCGTCACGGACCTGGCCTTCAAGAAACTTGTGGCCATCCTCCGCCTGGCGGTGCCCTACACCGGCCTCATCCTTTCGACCCGGGAAGGCCAGGCCATGCGCAAGGAGGCCCTGGCCCTGGGCATCAGCCAGGTGAGTGCCGGCAGCCGCACCAACCCAGGCGGCTATGACCTCGAGCAGGAACATGCAGACGACGGCGCCCAGTTCTCCCTGGGGGACCACCGCAGCCTGGACGAGGTGGCCCGGGACCTCTGCAACCTGGGCTTCATCCCCTCCTTCTGCACCTCCTGCTACCGCCTGGGGCGCACGGGGGTGGACTTCATGGACCTGGCCAAGCCCGGGGAGATCAAGGCCCACTGCCAGCCCAACGCCGTCACCACCCTGCTGGAATACCTCCAGGACTACGCCAGCGTCTCCACCGTGGAATCGGGCATGCGCGTCATCGAATCCACCCTGGCGGGCATGGACCCCCACATCCGGGAAGCCACCCAGAAAATGATGGCCAAAGTGAAGCACGGGACTCGGGCCGTCTCCTGCTGAGGGGCTCAAAA
>CAZPUI010000799.1:0-2703 GCA_964589695.1 uncultured Solibacteraceae bacterium
CCGTTCGGCCACTCCCTGTCCAGCCTTGGCGACGTTCCCGTAGCCCTCCACCGGCTCGTCCAGTCTGACAAGGGCCTGCTTGACGCTCGGGTGGTCCAGCGGCGCGCCTGTGCCCTTCTCCTCGATGTGCAGGCGCAGTCCCTCCACGCTTTGGTTGAGGTTCTTCACCAGGGACTGGACTTCCTCGATGGCGCTGCCCAGGCTGGGGGCCACCGTGGCCTCCAGGATGGAGTCGGGGGGAAGGACCACCTTGCGATCCTCTTCTGGGGGCAGTTGGAGGTCCAGGTATCCGCTGCCGAAGGTCTTGGAGTTCACCATGGCCGTGGTGCCCTTCCAGAGCACGATGGTGGGGTCGAGGCCCAGGTGGGCCGTGATGAGGTAGCTCACCCCCTCCCGCTGCAGCTTGACCGAATTGACCTGACCGATGCGCACCCCGTGCAGCTGCACCTCCGTGCCCACGTTGATATCTGCGGCATTCTGGAGCCTCACCCGCTGGGGGGTCTCGTGCTTCACGAGCCGGGTCATGCTCCGGTGGAACAGCAGGGCGGCAAAGACCCCTGCGGCGAAGAGCACCAGCAACCCGACCTTGGCGTCATCCCGATCGAAGGTCATGCATCACCTCCAGGCACCCACCGGCCTGACTCAAATACAAATGCGTGGAAGGGGGGGCCCGCCCAACCATCCTCCGGATCCACCACCAGGGCCGCAGCTTCGTCCTTGCCCAATCCTTCTTCCAGGAGGGTACGGGCCAGTCCCGCGGACTGCTCGTCCAGGATGGAGGGGGGCCGGTCCACGAGCCAGAGGTCAGCCCCCATGGCGACGCCGCGGGCCAGGGTCAGCAGCCAGCGGTCCGAGGCGTCGAAGGCGTGGGGGCGCTTGTCCGCACGGGGGGCGAGGTCCAGCCTGGCCAGCCAGGCAAGGCCCACCTCCCGGGCCTCCTCCGCGCCCAGGCCCCGGACATAGCGGAGGGGAAGGGTGAGGTTGGCCAGGATGCTCAGGTTCACGATGAGGCCACCCTCCGTGGGTACCCATCCCAGACGTCCCTGGCGCTGGGTGGGATGGAGGCCGCCAAAGGCCTGATAGGGCGAGCCATCCACCAGGACCTCCCCCTCCAGGGGATGGGTGAGTCCCGCCGCCAGCCGCAGAAAGGCGGAGCAGCCACACCCGGCCTCGGGTACGAGGCGGATGCGCGCCCCCGGGGCGAGGTCGAAGTCCTGGTCGCGGAAGACGTGGGCGCCCTCCGGCGAGTGGAGGTGGACGCTCCTTAGCCTCAGGCGGGGTTCAGCCATAGCACACCGCCGAGAGGATGGCCCCCACCACGAAGAGGGTCACGAGGCTGGCCACCGCGGCCCGGGTCACCGCCTGGGGAATCTCCGTGGTGGAACGGTGCACCCGCAGCCCTGAATGCATGCAAATGAGGGGGATGGCGGAACCGAAGGCCAGGGCCTTGGCCAGGGTGCCCCAGAGCTCCCCGGGGCCGATGGTGCTCCCCAGGGCCGTGAGGTAGGCCTTGAAGGAGAGGGGCATGACCAGGTAGGCGAGGAGGAAGCCCCCCAGCAGCACCACCGCGTCGAAGAGGACCAGCAGGCTGAACACGCTGATCATGCCCCCCAGGACCCTGGGGAGCAGAAGGTACTGGAAGGGATCAATGCCCATGGCTTCCAGCGTGTCCACTTCCCCATTCAGCCGCATGGAGGCCATTTCCGTGGCGATGGCCGTGCCGCTTCGGGCGATGACGATGATCCCCACCATCAGTGGGCCCAGTTCCCGGAGGACCATTTGGGCCAGGAGGCGGGACAAGTAGGTTTCTGCCCCCAGCCCGGACCAGTTGCCGTAGACCTGCAGGAGGGTGATGCCTCCAAGGAGCAGGGCCACCAGTCCCGTGAGGGGCAGGGCGTCCAGGGCGGTGAAACGGATCTGCAGCTTCACGGTGGTCCAGAGCACCCCGATGTGGGCGGGCCGCAGGTCAAGGGTGCTCCGGACCAGCCTGGCCACCAACCAGCTGACCGAACCCAGGCGGGCCAGGCTCTGGCGCACCCCCCTTCCGGTGCGCGAAGCCAGGCGGCCAAAGCTGCCGGGAGCCCAGGCTGGCTGATCCTGCAAGGTCATGGCACCAACGTAGCGCGTAAGCGTTCAGGGGGTGGCAACAAATGCGGACTTTGCCCGCGCTTGTTGTGGGGGTCAAGGGGATGGCACGCACGCGTGCCATCAGAGGCCGCGCATGGAACTCTGGTCGAATTTCCAGTCTGCATTGCGTGGCCGGGCGGTCCCCCCTGAACGGCAAACGTAGCGCGGGCCCTGGCAGGGAAGCTAGCCTGGATGGATGGCGCAGCGACATTGGACCTTCCACGTGGCACCCGAGGATGGGGGGCTGCGTCTCGACCAGCTCGTCAGTCGACATACGGGCCTCAGTCGCCGCCAGGCGCGGTCGGCCCTCATGCTGGGAGGGGTCCAGGTGGACCGCCACCGGGTTCGGGTGGCGGGCCGGATTCCCGCCCTGGGGGCCGAGGTCCGGGTGGCGACGGATGACAGCCTTGGGGCGCCCCCGGACCTGGTTATCCCGGTGCTCTACGAGGACGAGTTGCTCCTGGTGGTGGACAAACCCGCGGGACTCTCCTCCCAGGGCACCCAGTGCTCGGACCGCCACGACCTGCTGGCCCTCCTGGGCCGTCAGCGTCCGGGCCCCCCCCTCCCCCCGCAGCC
>CAZPUI010000800.1:0-2698 GCA_964589695.1 uncultured Solibacteraceae bacterium
TGGCGGAGGTCGTCGCGTCCTACTCGCTAGGCCCCAGACGACCAGCGTGGTCAGGGTGGTCTTGCGCAGAACCAGCAGTTCCGCCACGGTCGCCCCCCCGCCCCACCGACGCCTGGCGCCCGGTGTGCTTGGGCGGCACCGGGCCCCCCTCGCACCACCACCGCTCGTTCCAGAGCCGCCCCGAGGGGGCTGGGGTGCAGGTGCCCAGCACCAGCGGCACGGCACCCGCCAGGGCCGCCAGGCGCCGACTCTCCGCCTCGATGCGGGCCCTAAGCACGCGTTCCCAGAGCCGGTCCTCGGAGAGATAGCCCTCCACCGCCAGTTCCGGGGTGAGCACCAGTTCGGCCCCCCCGGCCACGGCGGTGGCGTAGGCGTGTTCGATGGCCCGGCCGTTCTGCTCCGGATCCCCCAGGACGGCGTTGAGCTGGAGCAGGGCGAGGCGCATGGGCTATTTCTTGAGGCGGGCCTTGGTGTCCACCAGGTCCTCGCCCTTGGGTTCCTCGATGGGATCGGGGGCCAGGGTGACCATGGGGGCATAGATTTCCATATTGGCCCCCTCCTCGGCGTGGATGCGCACGATCCGACCCGTGCAGGGGGCGGCGTACTCGTTCTGCATCTTCATGGCTTCGAGGATGAGCACGGGCTGGCCTTCCTCTACATGCTCCCCCTCCTTCACGAAGAGCTTGAGCACCTTCCCCGGCATGTGGGCCTTCACCAGGGTGCCCATGCCCTTCTTCTGCCGGGCCATGGCGGCGGCCAGCAACTGCTTCCGGGGGTCCTGAAGGGTGAACTCGTAGGCCCCGTCGTAGAGGGAGGATCGGAACCCGTGGAGGTCGGGATCCCCCGTTCGGAAACGGTCCACATTCACACCCACGGACTTGCCATCGATGATCACGGAGTAGCTGGATTTCTCCACCCGCACGATATCGATCTCGTGTTCATCCCCATCCCAGGTCATCACGACCTTGCCGCGGCGCCGGGTGATCTCCAGTTCATGGGTCTCGTTGTCATAGCAGAGCGTTCGCTTCATCACTTTCTCCCGACTAGAGACGGTTGAACTTACCGGCGATCTTCCAGGTGCGGGAGGGACCTTCGTTCCCCTCGCGGTTCACCGGCTGCTGAGCCCGCCTTTGCTCGATCTCGAATTCATCGAAGAGGGCGGCGGCCACGGCGAACTTGATGTTCGGACCCACCCCCTTGTGCTTCCACCAGGCATGGTCCAGCATCCCCGTGTGCAGGTCCCCCCTGTGGAAGGCCTTGTGCTCCATGAGCGCCTTGAAGAAGGCCACGTTGTTGCGCACACCGCCGATGCGGTACTCCCCAAGGGCGGCCCACATGCGCTTGAGGGCGGCGGGGCGATCGGGGCCCCAGGTGCTGATCTTGCTCAGGATGGGTGCATAGAACGGGCTCATTTCCCAGCCGAAGTAGACCCCGGAATCCACCCGCAGGTTGTGGCCCGAGGGGGTGCGCAGGTAGGTGATGAGCCCCGAGCTGGGGGCGAACTCCCGATCGGGATCCTCGGCGTTGATGCGGCACTGCAGGGCATGGCCCCAGCAGGGCACCTCGGCCTGCTTGAGGGGCAGGGCCTCGCCCCGGGCGATGGCCACCTGCCATTTCACCAGGTCCTGGCCCGTGATCCATTCCGTCACGGCATGGCCGCCCTGGATGCGGCAGGTCATCTCCAGGAAGAAGTGGTTGCCCTCGCCATCCACCAGGAATTCCACCGTGCCGAGGCCCACGTACTTCACCGCCTTGGCGATGGCCACCGCATCACGCCCCAGGCGCTCCCTCAGTTCCTGGCTCAGGCTGGGACTCGGGGCCTCCTCGGAGTTCTGCTGGAAGCGCCGCTGGACGCTGCCCTCCCGCTCCCAGAGGTGGACGACGTTGCCGTGGACGTCCCCGGCGATCTGGACCTCGATGTAGTGGGCGTGGCCCAGATATTTCTCCAGGTAGACCCGCTCGTCCCAGAAGGAATAGATGGCCTCGCCCTTCACCCGGGGAAGGGCCCGGCGCAGGTCGGCGGCGGACTTCACCAGGCGCATGCCCTTGCCATCCTTGCCCATGACGGGTTTCACCATCAGGGGGAATCCGATCTCCTTGGCCTTTTCCAGCAGCGTCTCGTCATCCAGGGTCTCGATGATGGCGGGGAGGACGGGCACCCCCACCGAAGCCGCCACCTGGCGGGAGGTGAGCTTGCAGGCCATCTTCTCCAGCACCTCGGGGCTGGGTCCCAGCCAGGTGAGGCCGGCGTCCAGAATCTTCTGGGCGGCCTCGCAATCCTCGCTCAGGAAGCCGTAGCCGGGGTGGATGGCATCCGCACCGCTCTTCTTGGCCACCTCGATGATCTTCTCGGTTCGAAGGTAGCTCTCCCGAACAGGGGTGGGACCGATGGGGTAGGACTCAATGGCCAACCGGACGTGCATGGCACCGCGGTCCGCATCGGAGTACACCGCCACGGTGGGGACATCCAGCTCGCGGCAGGTGCGGATGATGCGGCAGGCGATGTCGCCCCGGTTGGCAATGAGCAGTTTGGTAACGGGCATGCAGGACTCCCTCGACGTGGCGCACCCACCATTCCGCCCAAGGAAGCAACCGGGCATGATGGTTTCGTGCGACCTCACAGACTACCAAACCCTGGCCAAACGTTCATGCTCGCCCTCCCCGTGATCCCCGCACCCGCCGATCGGAAAAGCGTCGG
>CAZPUI010000801.1:0-2689 GCA_964589695.1 uncultured Solibacteraceae bacterium
CTTCTTCGGCACGGACTATCACTTCCACCTGGGAACGCGCCGGGGGGGGCTGATCGTCCACAACGGCAAGAGCTTTGTGCGCCGCATCCATGACATCTCCGCGGCCCAGTTCCGGCCCAAGTTCCAGGACGATCTGGAGGCTCTGTCGGGGCACCTGGGGATCGGCATCATCAGTGACTTCGAGGACCAGCCCGTCACCTTCCGCTCCCACTTGGGCACCTTCGCCCTGGTGACGGTGGGGGCCATCAAGAATGCGGAGGCCCTGGCAAAGAAGCTCACGGCGGAGCGGGCCGGGCACTTCACGGAACTGGCGGACAACGATATCAATCCCACGGAGCTGGTGGCGGCCCTCATCAACCAGGAGGACAGCGTCGCGGCCGGCATTGCACGCATGCAGGCAGAGGTGGAGGGCTCCTGCTCCCTGCTCCTGCTCACGGACAAGGGGATCTTCGCCGCCCGGGACCGCCTGGGACGCACCCCCGTGATCCTGGGATACAAGGAAGGGGCCTATTGCGCCACCTTCGAGAGCAGCGCCATGCTCAACCTGGACTACACCCTGCTCCGGGAGTTGGGTCCTGGGGAGGTGGTCTTCATCACCCCCGAGGGGGTGGAACCGGTCCAGGCGCCGGGCTCGGAGATGCGCATCTGCACCTTCTTGTGGGTCTATTTCGGCTTCCCCGCCAGTTGCTATGAAGGCGTGAATGCCGAGGCTTTCCGCTACCGCTGCGGGGCCAGCCTGGCCCGCACGGACGATGTGGAGATCGATTTGGTGGCGGGGGTGCCGGATTCGGGCACCGGAAGCTCCATCGGGTACGCCAACCAGAAGGGCGTGCCCTTCGGCCGCCCCTTCGTGAAGTACACCCCCACCTGGCCCCGGAGCTTCATGCCCCCCAATCAGGCCATGCGGGACTTGGTGGCCCGCATGAAACTGCAGCCCATCGCCGCCCTCATCCACGGTAAGCGGCTGCTCTTCTGCGAGGACTCCATCGTGCGGGGTACCCAGCTCCAGGACACGGTAGCCCGGGTCATGGCCTGTGGGGCCGAGGCCTTTCACATGCGTCCCAGTTGTCCGCCCCTCATGTTCGGCTGCAAGTACCTCAACTTCTCCCGGTCCAAAGGCTTGAAGGAACTTGCGGGCCGCAAGGCCATGCTGGAACTCCAGGGGGATATCGAGAAGGACCTGGATGCCTTCGTGGACACGCGCTCGGAGCAGCACCAGGCCATGGTGGGCTGCATCCGCAAGGCCCTGGGCCTGACCTCCCTGAAATACCTCTCCCTGGAAGAACTCACCAGCCTGGTGGGGATTCCGCCGGAGAAACTGTGCACCTATTGCTGGAGTGGCCGGGAATAGGCCCTGGAGCTTCCGCTGGCTCACGCGCTGCAGAAAGAAGGGTGTGAACCGTGGAGCCTAAGCCCCAGGTGCACCTACCTCGTAAGCTGAGCTTCCTCGCACTGGAGCTCCCGTGATGCCTCGCACCCTGTTCGGTCCCGCCCTCACCCTCCTGTCCGTGGCCCTGGTGGCCCAGCAGCCTGGGGAGGTGATGAAGCGCTTGAAGGCTGATCTCACGTATTTGGCGGGTCCGGAAACCCTGGGGCGCGGCAATGGTCAGGAGGGGCTGGACAAGGCGGCCACCTACCTGATGAACGCTTACCAGAAGTTGGGCATCAAGGCCGAACTCCAGAAGGTGCCCTACGAGGGGACTCCGAAACGGGTGAGGGCCGAGGCTCGGTTGAAGGTCCAGGGCCAGGTCCGTCCCCTGGTCTTCGACCAGGACTTGGTGATGATGAATGGCGCGCCGGATGCCACCTTCGAGGGCAAGGGCTTGGTGTTCGCGGGTTTCGGTGCCCAGTACGACGGCCATGATGATTTCGCAGGCTTGGACCTCAAGGACAAGGTGGTCCTGGTGGGGCTGAGCCTTCCCCCGAAGCTCAGGGGCACCGTGGATATGCAGACCCTGTGGAAGGCCCGCATTGCCCAACTGGAAAAGGCTGGGGCTGCGGCTTTGCTCATGATTTTCCCTGGGGATACCCTCTCCCCGAGGATGGCGGGCAGTTTGCCCATGAAAATCAACCTCCCCATGGGCCTCATCTCTGGAGCCGCCGCCCGTGCCCTGCCTGGGGAGGTCGACACGCTGCTGAAGTCCATTGCCGACACGGGCAAGCCCGCCAGCCGGGCTTTGGAGGCGACCCTGGACCTTGACCTCAAGCGGGTGGCTGTCTCCACCCCCCTGCCCAATGTCATTGCCACGGTGCCCGGTACGGACCCCACCTTGAAGGCCGAGGTCGTGGTGGTGGGAGCCCACCTGGACCATATGGGGGTCACGAAGGGGAAGGATGGCCAACCGGACAAGGTCTTTTGGGGGGCCGATGACAATGCCAGCGGCACCGTGGCGGTGCTGGAGCTGGCCCGGCAGTTTTCCAAGACCCGCCCCAAGCGCTCCCTGACCTTCATCCACTTCGGTGGCGAAGAGGCCGGGCTGGTGGGCAGCTCCTATTGGATAAGCCACCCCACCGTGGACCTCAAGCAGGTCAAGTTCATGGCCAACCTGGACATGGTGGGGCGGTTGGACACCAAGCGGGCGGTGCTCACCTTCACGGGCCTGGGCATGGACCCCGAATCCCTGGAGAAGTACCGGTCCATGGGACCCCAGGGCATGAACGTCAAGGCCGATCGAGGGACCACTGCCTA
>CAZPUI010000802.1:0-2667 GCA_964589695.1 uncultured Solibacteraceae bacterium
GGGCAGGCCATCCTCCGTGGAGGCGGTCAGCTCCAGGATCTCCGGGAGCTCCGTGACGCAAAGGCTGTGGTAGCGGCCCACCTCCACGGGATCGGGCAGTCCCTGGAAGAGACCCCGCCCCTGGTGTCGGATCCGGGATACTTTGCCATGCACCGGTTCGGGGGCCCGCCCTACCCGCCCCCCGAAGGCCAGGGCGAGCACCTGGAAGCCCAGGCAGATCCCCAGGATGGGCAGGCTACCCTGGAAATGGGCCACCGCCGCCAGGGCCACCTCCGCGTCCTCGGGGCGTCCTGGGCCTGGAGACAGCACCAGCAGGTCGGGACCGTAAGCCTCCACGGCCGCCAGGGAGCAGGCGTCGGCTCGACACACCTCCACCTCCGCCCCGGCCTCCACCAGGCCCTGGGCCACGTTGAAGGTAAAGGAGTCGTAGTGATCGATGAGGTAGGCCCGGGGCGACATAGATGGGGGAGTGTCCCAGCGGTACCGGTACCGCGTCTATGGGAAATGACGAGTGCAGACCCTGGGTGAGCCTCGAGACGAACCCGAGGGTGGGCGGGGAGATAGGCCGTGAATGGGTCAGTCAAAGGGTGTCGAGCGAGAAAATTGTTTTGCTTCATTGATGGTTTGCGAGATTTGAATCATAGTGGACGGGTCCACGGGACGCCCTTCCCATGGTTCGCCTGGAGGTCCCATGTTCCGCCCTTCGAGCTTCGCGCTGTCCCTTGCCCTGTCCCTGGTCGCCTTCCAGGCGGGGTGCTCCGGGAAGGGTTCCGAGGCACCCGCCACGCCCGTCGACCCCTACGCGCCCCAGAACTATCGCGAGGCGGCCAGTATCACGGCCAAGGGGGTTCTGGAGGTCATGGGCAGTGCCCGGGCCGGACAGACCGAGGGGGACCAGAAGGGGGTGCTGGATGCCGCCTTCCGCAGGGGCGGTTCCACGGAACTGGCCTTTCCCCACATCGTGGCCACGGGGGCCAATGCCCTGAGCCTCCACTACGAGGGCAGTGCCGGGGTGCTGAAAAACGGGGATCTGCTGCTGCTGGACGTGGGCGCCAAGAACAACGGCATCGCCTCCGACTGCTCCCGCACCTTCCCCGTGGGAGCGACCTTCACCCCCCGGCAGCGGGAGCTCTACCAGTTGGTCCTGGAGGCCCAGAGGGCGGCAGAAACGGGCTTTCGGGTGAATGTGAGCACCTTGGCGGATCTGGATGACCTTGCCTCGGCCGTCATGATGTCCAGCCCCCTTCGGGCCCTGGATGCCAAGGGCAAGAGCTGGACCCTGGACCATTTCTTCATCCATTTCGTGGGCCACTTTGTGGGGAAGCAGGTCCACGCCGAGGATCTGCTCTACACCAGCAAGACCCCCCTCAAGCCGGGGATGGTCATCACCCTGGAGCCTGGGGTCTATGTCGAGTCCGAGGGCATTGGCATTCGCATTGAGGACACCTACCTGGTCACGGACCGGGGCCTGGAGCCCTTGACCACCCTCTGTCCCAAGGAGATCCCCGCCCTCGAGGCCCTGCGCAAATCCCCCATGACCCTGGAGGTGCCCAAGGTTCAAGGCCTGAAGGCCGCCGAGCACGGGCCCCACCTGGTGGTTCGGGGGCGCTGAGGGGCGTTCAACCCAACCAAGGAAGCGTCGCAGCGCCTCACCCTACGTAACCCCCACCCAGGTGCCGTGGATGGGGGCCGGAGGCGTGCAAGGACCTGGGAAGCCCCATGCATTCAAGGGCTTCCGGGAGTCCTGCGTGCGCCCCTTGAACGGTGGGTCAGTACCCCGTCCCCTCGCCCCCCGTGACGATGGCCACGCCGGAGCTGGTGCCCAGGCGCGTGGCGCCGGCCTTCACCAGAGCCTGGGCGTCCGCCAGGGTCTTGATGCCCCCGGAGGCCTTCACACCCAGGGTCGGGCCCACGGTGGCGCGCATGAGGGTGATGTCCGCCACGGTGGCGCCGCCCTTGCCGAAACCGGTGGATGTCTTGACGAAGGTGGCCCGGGCCTTGGCGGCCAGGCGGCAGGCGGCGACCTTCTCGGCCTCCGTGAGGGCGCCGGTCTCCAGGATGACTTTCACCGTGCGTCCCGCCGCGGCCCGCACCACGGCCCGGAGGTCATCCAGCACGTAGGCGTGGTCCCCGGACTTGAGGGGGCCCAGGGCGATGACCATATCGATCTCCTCCGCCCCGTCCTCCACCGCGGTCCGGGCTTCGCTGGCCTTGGTGCGGGTGTCCGAGGCGCCCAAGGGGAAGCCCACCACGCAGCACACCTTCACCTTCGAGCCCAGGAGCAGTTCCCGGCAGGTGGAGACCCAGGTACTGTTCACGCACACCGAGCAGAACCCGAAGGCCCGGGCCTCGGCACAGAGCTTCTGGACCTCCGCCGCCGTGGCCTCGGGGCGGAGCAGGGTGTGGTCAATGAGGGCCGCCAGGCCCCGGTCGAAGCTGGCGGGAAGCTGGATCACCGGGAGTTCTCCCCCCGGAAGGAGCGGTGTGTTGGCATGGGGTCGCCGAGGTTGCATGGGGGCCTCCCGGGGTGAGCTTCGAAAAGGGGTTCTGATGATTGTGGACCCAGTGCGAAGGCCGACGCACGCCTTTCCTGGTGGGGGTTCGAGGATGGGGCTAGGGCCTGTTAACACTACTTGATTTTCTCTGACCGATGCCCAATGCTTCAGG
>CAZPUI010000803.1:0-1089 GCA_964589695.1 uncultured Solibacteraceae bacterium
ACGCCGTCGTTGGCGGTGAAGAAGAGGGTCCGGGTCTTTTCGTCCAGCCCCGAGATGCCGCCGCAGACGAATTCGCCCTTGGTCACCTGCTGCTTGAGGGTGCCGTCCATGCCGTAGAGGTACCAGTGGCCCCAGCCATCCCGCTCGGACCACCACAGGAACTCCCGCTCCCCTTCCAGGATCCGCAGGGGCTGGGTCTCGATGTAGGTGTTGAGCCGCTCTTCCAGGATGGGCTTCACGTCCCCTGTCTTGGCATCCACCCGGCAGACATCCACCCGGTGCATATCGCGGCTGGTGCGGGTCATGAGGAAGCTGTCGGAGGTGGCCAGGGCCCACTGGGCTTGGGGCGCCTTGTCCTCCCGGGCCTTGCGCTCCTTTTCCGTCCAGCGGCGACCGTTCACGGAGATGCCCTGGTCCTTGTACGCGTCCGCCTTCACCTTCACCCGCTGCCGGGTGGCGGCATCGAAGACCCAGAGTTCCTCCTGACCCAGCTCGCCGCCGGGCATGGCGTAGCGGTAGGTCTCCAGCTTGGGCCGAGGCTGGGCCAGGCTATCGATGACCCACAGGTCGGGCACCTTGCGGTTGTCCGTGCGCTCCACGGAGAAGCGCTTGGAATCCTGGCTCCACATCACACCGGAGGGACTCGAACGGGGCTCGAAGGTGTCCTTTTTCTCCTCTTTCTTCTCGTCCTTCTTGGCCTCGTCCTTCTTCTCGTCCTTCTTCTCGTCCTTCTTGTCGTCCTTCTTCTCGTCCTTCTTCACCTGCTCCTTGCGCAGCTTGTCCTTGTCCTCGGTCGTCAGGTGGCGGCCGTAGCCATAGTGTTCCTCGCCATCCGTGGTCAGGCGGGTCTCCACCAGGCCCGGATCCCGGGGGTCCTTGGCGGCCTTCTTCAGGTTCTCGGCATCCATCAGGTAGAGGTCGTGACCCCGGACAAAGAGGCCCATGGTCTCGTCGGGACTGAGGCTGGCCCAGGTGGGCCACCACTTCTTCTCCTTGTCCTTTTCGGCCTCCGCCTTCACTTCGTCGGGATGCACCAGCACCACCTTGGAGGTGGCCAGGTCGTAATGGAAACGCAGGACACGCTGTCCG
>CAZPUI010000803.1:1099-2667 GCA_964589695.1 uncultured Solibacteraceae bacterium
GTGTGCGCCTGGGTCGGCCCGGTCGCCCTCGCGGCGGGCCTCGGCGGCGTGTGCCTGTTCATCGCCGGGCTGGGGTGGGCGGTACGTGAAGTCACGTGCGCCCTGTCCCCGCTGGAGGAGGAAACCGCCTACCTGCAAGCCCTCACGTCCCAGCAGTTGTTGGAGTCGCACGAGCGGACGAAGCCGAAGATCGCGGAATGAGCCGCGCCGGTCGGAGCCGCGCCCCGCCCTCCCTGGCCCGTCTGGCCCCCCTGGGTGGCCGTGCTGGTGTCCTTCTTCTCCTTGTCGACCTTCTCCACCAGGCCGGGAATCTTGGTCTCCACGGGCACAAAGAGCTCGAACTGCAGGACCGTATCCTTTTTGGCCAGCTTGAGGTTCTGGATGGGCAGGTGGGCGCTGTCGTAGGGGATGCGCACCAGGTTCGTGAGCCGGGCGGCCATGTCCGCCGCATCGAAGAGGGGCGTCTTGGTCTTGGTGACCGTGTTCACCAGCATCCAGCGCCGCCCCTTGCTGGTCTCAAAGGCATAGTAGAAGCGGTCCCCGCTGTCGAACCACGTGGGGGTGACGGCGGCCGTGAAGGAAAGCTTGGCCACCTTGGAACCCGACCAGCGGGCGGCCTGTTCATAGTTGGGTTTGGTGGCCTGGGTGGCCTGGTTCGGGGCCTGGGCCCGGGCCTGAGGCCCTGCCGCAAGGGCGAAGCAGAGGGCCGTGCCGAGGAAGGGGAAGGCTCGCATGGGGGCTCCTGGGAGGTAAGGTTTTCATGCTCCGAAACGGATGCCTCGAGTCTACCTCGATTTACTAGGTATATAACAAACATTGACGGATCCACCGCCCCTGAGGCAAATTGGCCTATGGTCTTCGCCCTGCCCATGCTCCCGTCGGCGCCGGTCCGCAGCAGCGGATACGCCGAGGGCCTCACGGTCAGCACTTCCATTACCACCACCATGACCACCACCGGTCCGCCCGGGGCGATCAGGGTCTGAGCAGTCACCACCCTCCATCGCCCCACCCTCACCGGTGGGGCTTTTTCTTTTACCCATGCAAGGAGCCACCATGCACACCCACACCTCTTCCCCCCACGCCACCCTCGCCGGTCCCACCACGAACGACCTGCGGGTCATGAAGTTCGGAGGCACCTCCGTGGCGGACGCCGCCGCCCTGCTGAGGGTGGCCGATTTGACGCAAACCGCCCTGCAGGAGGGGCGGGTCTGCCTGGTGGCCAGTGCCGCAGCTGGGGTGACCAACCTCCTGGTGGCCGCCAGCGGAAAGGCTCGGGCCGGGGACCCCATGGACCCGGACCTGGAGGCCTTTCGGGCACGCCACGCCCGGATCCTGGAGGAGCTCTCCCCCCACCTGAGCCCCGAGGCCCGGATGACCGTCCAGGGACGGCTGGGGGTGCTCCAGGATGAGCTCCGGGACCTGTTGCAGGGGGTGAGCCTGCTTAGGGACTGCAGTCCCCTGGTGCACGCCCAGCTCTGCAGCCTGGGGGAGCGGGCCTCCTGCCGGCTGTTGGAGGCCCTGCTGGCCAGCCGGGACCTGGATCCCCAGTGGATCGAACCTCGCACCTG
>CAZPUI010000804.1:0-2666 GCA_964589695.1 uncultured Solibacteraceae bacterium
CCACGAAGGTGGAGTGGGGATCCAGGGTGCGGAGCATGCCCTTGAGGGCGGCCTGGGTGGTCTCCTCCTGGGTGGGCGGGTCCACGGCACGTGCCTGAACCAGCGCCACCACTTCCGAGAGCAGCGAAAGGGACCCGGTGCCCGGCTCCCCACCCAAGGTGGGGGCCAGCACCCCATGGGCCACGGTGATCCCCGCCACGGTGAGGGGTATCCAGTACCGCCCCACCCAAAGGGCGGGACCAAGCCGGAGAGATTCAAGGAGGCGTGTCTTCACGGTGAGCGGGGGGAGGCCCAAGGCCCTTCCCATCCTGACCCAGGGGGGAGGGGTGGGGCAAGTTGGGGGGCCCGGAGGGGTGTTACCACAAAACCGAAAATACAAAATCTTCGACGTTGACAAAGTAACCGGCGTTTACCATTCTTGGAAGGTCGAGCCAGGAGTCCCCATGGGTCCCACCCACCGTCGAGAGAAGGAAAGACTGGCGCTCCGGGCCCGCATCCTGGACACGGCCCGGACCCTCTTTGCGGAGAAGGGCTACGAGGCCGTGACCATGCGCATGGTGGCAGAGGCCATCGAGTACAGTCCGCGCACCCTGTACCTCCACTTCCAGGACAAGGACGACCTCATTCGGCAACTCTGCGAAGAGGACTTCCTGGCCTTCCATCGGGACATGGGGGCCCAGCTGGTGGATACGGACCCCGTGGAGCGGGTGTTCCAGATCGGCATGGCCTACGTGCGCTTTGCCCAGAGCTATCCCCACCATTACCGGCTGATGTTCATGACCGACATCAAGAAGGCCTGTCCAGATCCCGAGACCTGCCCCACCCAGAAAACCGACCCCCGGACGAACGCCTACCTGGCCCTGGTCCAGGCCATGGAGGCCGCGCTGGCCACGGGGCGATGCTCCCCCGCCTTCCAGGATCCCCACCTGGCCGCCCAGATCTTCTGGGCCAGCCTGCACGGGGTGCTCGCGCTGGAATTCACCCACTGCGAGGATCCCTGGATCCCCTGGCGCCCCTTGGAATCCCGCATTGAAGCCCTCGTTTCCATCCTCAAGGGTGCCTTTCTGAAGGATCCCCAGGCGCCCTGAATCCCCCCTCCAATCCGTCCTTGGGTGTCCGTGGGCCCTGGCCCACCCACCCTTCCCCTGCCTACACCTTCCGGTCCGGCGCCCAAGGCGCCCGGGCGGGAGCCTGCCCGGAGTCCGCCATGACCCGCATCCTCATCATCCATGGACACCCCTCGAAGGAAGGCCTGACGGGGGACCTCGCCCGGGCCTATGCGGATGGCGCCCTGGCCGCCGGAGCGGAGGTCCGCACCCTGGAGCTGGGTGAGTTGCAGTTCGATCCCTCCCTCCACCAGGGGTTCAAGGGGGACCAACCCCTGGAACCGGACCTCCGGAGGGCCCAGGAAGACCTGCTGTGGGCCGAGCATCTGGTGTGGGCCTTCCCCGTGTGGTGGGGGGGCTGGCCGGCCCTGCTCAAGGGTTTCGTGGACCGGGTCTTCCTTCCAGGCTTCGCCTTCAAGTATCGATCGAAGGGCCTGGGCTGGGACAAACTCCTGCGGGGGCGGACGGCCCGGATCCTGGTGACCTCGGGGGCCCCCTCCTGGTGGGATCGCCTCATGAACAGGGATGCCGCCGTGCGCCAGCTGCGCCGGTCCACCCTGAAGTTCTGTGGCATTGGCCCCGTGCGGGTCACCCGCGTCGGCCTGGCGGATCGGCTTTCGGAAGGTGCCCGCCACGCCCACCTGGACCGGGCCCGGAGCCTGGGCCGCACGGAGGCCTGAGATGGTGGACCTCGCCCTCCGCATCCTCCTCCACGACAAGGTGAAATTCGCCATCACGGTGCTGGGGGTAGCCTTCGCCGTCACCCTGGTCCTCGCCCAGGTGGGCCTCTTCAACGGGCTCATGGATAATGCCACCCTCACCATCCGCAAGGCCTCGGCGGACCTCTGGGTCACTTCCCGCAACACCGCCAACGTGGACTTCCCCCAGCGCTTCTCCGAGACCCTGGTGGAGCGGGTGCGCACGGTGCCGGGCATCCAGCGGGCGGACAACCTCATCGTGCACTACCTGAGCGTCCAACTCCCCTCGGGGGCCGCGGAGAACACGGTGGTCTACGGCCTCAAGGATTTCCGAGCCTGGAACCTGCCCTGGAACCTGAAGGAGGGCCAGGTGGAGGACCTGCGCCGGGGGCGCTTCTTCATCCTGGATGAGCGGGCCGCCCACCGCTTCGGGACCTTTGCCACGGGGGATTTCCGGGAGGTGCTCTCCCACCGCCTGCGCATCGTGGGGCAGACCCGTGAGGCCATGAGCTTCACCACCAACCCCATCAGTTTCATGGACTACGACCTCGTGCAGGCCATGCAGCCGGAGTTCATGGGGGGCAGGACCACGTACATCCTGGTGAAACTCCTGCCGGGGACGGATGTCCAGGCGGTCCTGGGAGAGTTGCGTGGGCGGCTTCCCTACAACGATGTCTTCACCCGCCAGGAGTGGGCACAGAAGAGCCATGACTACTGGGTGGTGGCCACGGGCATCGGCATGAATGCCATCCTCACCGCCTTCCTGGGCTGCCTGGTGGGCCTGGTGGTGGTGGCCCAGACCCTCTACACCTACACCATGGAGCACCTCAAGGAATTCGGAACCGTGACGGCCATCGGAGGC
>CAZPUI010000805.1:0-2648 GCA_964589695.1 uncultured Solibacteraceae bacterium
TTGTTGAAGGCCCTGGCGGACACCTTGATCAAGATCTGCTCGGACCTGCGCCTGCTCTCCAGCAGTCCCTTCGGGGAACTGCGCCTCCCGGCCCGCCAGGCGGGTTCCAGCATCATGCCGGGCAAGGTGAATCCGGTGATCCCCGAGGCGGCCACCCAGGCGGCGTTCCTGGTGCTGGGCCACGACCAGGCCCTCACCCTGGCCTGCGCCTCCGGCAGCCTGGAGCTGAACCCCTTCCTGCCCCTGGTGGCCCACTGCCTGCTCCAGTCCTTCGACCTCCTGGGATCGGCATGCACCCTGCTCGCCGAGCGCTGCGTCCAGGGTCTGGAAGCCGACGAGGCCCGGTGCCGCGCCCAGGTGGAGGGCGGCACCGCCGCCGCCACCGCGCTGGTGCCCCTCCTGGGCTACGAGGCCACCAGCGCGTTGGTGGCGAGGGCCCTGGCCCGGGGGTGTTCCCTGCGGGACCAGGGCCTGGAGGAAGGTTGCTTCACCGCGGAGCAGTTCCAGGAGTTCACCCGCCCCGAGGCGGTGAACCGGCTGGGGGGACGGGGCTAATTCAGGTCCCTGACGCAGGGGCCCGATGAGCGGGTATGTCCGAGTCAACCCCGTCCACGGTGGGTCCTCCCACGCGACGCTGGGGCCCCGCCCTCCTGGTGCCTGGACTCACCTTCCTGATGGCCATGGGGCTCTTCGGGCTTTTCCTCCAGTCCTTCCTGTCCCGCCAGCGGGAGGAACGACGGAGCGAAGCCCTGCTGCAGGGGGACCGTGTCTCCAAGGCCATCCAGAAGGGCCTCACGGATCTCTACATCGCCACCAGCGAAGTGGACATCCTCCTGCGCACCCATCGCTTCGAGGTCGCTGGCTTTCCCGCCTGGGCGCAGGATGTCCTCCGGCGCTATCCGAGCGTGTCGGTCCTCCAGCTGGCCCCTGGGGGGATCATCCAGGCCGTGGAGCCAGGACAGGGTTTCGAGCCGGTGCTGGGTCGGGATCTCAAGACCTCCAAGGCCCGCAAGTTGGGGGCCCTGGAAGCCATCGAACGCCGGCGGGTCATCTTCGTGGGGCCGGTGGAACTGAGCCCGGTGGGAAAGCTCAGTGTCATCGCCCGTCGCCCGGTGTTCCTGGATGCCGAGGCCAAGCAGTTCTGGGGATTCACCATCGCCATCGCCTACTTTGACCGGATCGCGCAGCAGGAGCTGGAAGGTCTCAACCTTCGCTTCCATTACCAGCTGGTGGGCCACAACCCAGACGCCCCTGAGTCCGCAGTGCTGACCCGATCCCCTGGAAGGGCCCTCCGCGACGACCTCCGGCTGGATGTACCCGTCCCTGGCGGCTCCTGGTTCCTGCGCCTGGAGGCCCAGGAGACCCGGGATCCCCTCCTGATGGCCCTGGCGGCCTTCGGGGTGGCCTTCTCCCTGGCCCTCGCCTGGCTGGCCTCCGCATGGATCCGGGCCCAGGAACGGGAGCGCCGGGGGCTGGAGGCGCGGAACGCCGAACTGCAGGCCATGGCGGAAACAGACCCGCTCACGGGCCTCTTCAACCGGCGGGCCTTCCTGGCGCGGGCCCGTCATGCTTTAGAGCCGCCCACGCCCGCGGACCACGGCTGGGCCTGCCTCTTCCTGGACCTGGATCACTTCAAGCGCGTCAACGATGGCCATGGCCACGCGGTGGGGGACCTGGCCTTGCAGGCCGTGGCGGATGCCCTCCGTCAGACCATCCGCCGATCCGATCCCATGGGCCGCCTCGGGGGGGAGGAATTCGCGGTGCTCATCCACAGCGAAAGCCTCCCTCAGGCCGCGGCCGTGGCGGAAAAGGTGCGCCTGCAGGTCGCCAGGGTCCGCCTGAACCTCCCCTGCGACGAACAGGGTTACTCCGTGAGCATCGGCGTCGCCCAGTGGGACCTGGGGGAGCCCGTGGAGACCCTCCTGGGCCGGGCCGACCACGCCATGTATGCCGCCAAGAGGGCGGGGCGCAACCGCGTGGTCTGTGCTGAGCACTGAAGCGTCGGGCCTGTGGCGGCGCCCCCCACTGTGCCCCGTCCGCGAGGCTCCCAGGGCTTATCGGCCGGGGGGTTCACCACCCGATCTGGACCCGGATCCTCCCACCCAGCAGGGCCACGTGCTCGTCCCATTCGAAACGGGAGGCTTCCACGTAGCGCCCCCCTTCCAGCCGGAGGAGTCGTCCAATGCGCTCGCCTGGATCGATGATCAGGTACTCCGGAATGCCCACGGCTTCATAGAGCCACCACTTCCGGGTCAGGTCCTTGGAGGCCGTGCTCGGGCTTAGAATCTCCACCACCAGGTCGGGTGCCCCTTCGATGCCGCGCTCCGTCAGTTTGGCAGGGTCACACACCACCACGATGTCCGGCTGGACGATGAAAACATCCACCGGGGCCGTGAAGACTTCGCATTCACCACCCCCCTGTCCACGTTTGATCTCTCGAAGCGCCCCAAGGATGTCGGAGGCCAGGTTCACGCTCACCCGCTGGTGGTCAAGACTGGGGGCTGGGGTCATGCCATAGGTCGGATAGGCCACCCCATGGATGAGCTCCCAGTGGCCTTCCCAGGTCTTCCAGTCCTCGAGGGTATATCCAGGGTGACGAAGCTGGGGGAGGGTCATGTGGGATTCCGATGGACTGGTGACGACTCGCA
>CAZPUI010000806.1:0-2648 GCA_964589695.1 uncultured Solibacteraceae bacterium
CCTGCGGGGGGGGGGTCCCGCGGGGGGAGTGATCGTGGTGGGGTCGGACAGGCGCTGGTGGGGAAGGGCCGACCCCCTCAAGGGTGAGAAGGGCCTCTCCAAGCTCTAAACCGAATCCCAGGACAGGGACGGGGACGGACAGTACGGCGAAGATCCCGAAGGCGGCACGAACCTGGCGATCAGTTTTCCCCACCTCTTCAAGCGCTTCTCCAACACCTCCGGACGCTACCCCGGCAGCGAACCCGAGACCTACGCCCTGATGAAATTCGTCACGGACCACCCCGAGCTCGCCATGACCCTGAACTACGGGTCCAGCAACATGTGCCTTCAGCCCCCGGCGGGGGGCCGCCCGGGTTCCTTCGATGCCAAGGCCATCCGCATTCCCGAGCCCATGGCCAACCAGTTCGGCGCCGACGCCAGCCGCACCTACACCATGGAGGAGATCATCGAATTGGTGCGCCCCATGGTTCCCCAGGGCTTCGAAATCACGGAATCGGTGGTGGCCAACTTCCTGGGCCTGGGGGCGGTGGTGAACCCCCTGGAAGAGGACCTGAAGTACTACAAGGAATTCTCCGAACAGTTCAAGGAGCACCTCAAGACCGCCAAACTGGACGCGAAGCGCCTGGATCCACCCCAACCCAAGGACGCCAGTTTCGAACTCTGGTCCTACTACCACCTGGGTGTCCCCACCTTCAGCCAGGACTTCTGGACCTTGCCGGAGGTGAAAGAGGACAAGAAAGAGTCCACGGGCATCACCGCCGAAAGCCTGGAAGCCATGACCTCCGAGGCCTTCACGGCCCTGGGAGAGGCCAAGATCACGGCCTTTTTGAAGGAAGTGGGCGCCCCCGACAGCCTCAAGGCCACCCAGCTTCTGGAGGGGGTGAAGGGGGGCAGGCTCACCCCCAAGATGATGGCGGGCATGCTCAAGTCCATGCCCAAACCCAAGGAACCGGGGGCCGCCGACCCCCGCCAGAAGGCCCTCGTCGCGTTCAGCGACAAGGAGCTGAAGGGCCAGGGCTGGCTGGACTGGAAGCCCTTCAAGCATCCCCAGCTGGGGGAGGTGGAGATCGGCGGGGCCGTCCCCTTTGCGGACACCACCCCCCCAACGGCCATGATCGAAAAGCTCCTCAAGGGTCAGGTGCCCTGGGCCTTCAAGCTCTCGGAGAAGCTCCCAAGGCTGAAGGTGAAACAGCACAGCCTCAAGCCCAAGGGGGCCGGGGTCTACGGGCTGGAGGTCTGGGTGGAGAACACCAGCCTCCTCCCCTGGCCCACGGCCATGGGCCAGAAGAACCAGCGGGTGGGCCCCGCGGTTCTGAAGCTCGAAGCCAAGGGCCTGCAGTTCCTCGCGGGCCGCGCCCACACCCCCCTTCAGGCGGTGGCGGGGGGGCGCGCCATCAAGTTGGAATGGTTGGTCAGGGTGGAAGGCAAGACGACGGTGGAGGTGGTGCTGGAATCCCCCAATGCCTGGGGTGACACCTCCCGCATCGAGCTCGAAGGAGGTGCGAAGTGAAGACCTGGCTGCTTCCCCTGACCACCCTCCTCCTGGCAGCCCCCGGGACGGCCCAGGCCCCCAAGGGACTCCAGGCCCCCTTCGTCCGCACGGACCCCATCACCCTGCCCCTGCGCTTCGACCGCTACTACACCTACGAGCAGATGGGAGAGGCCTTGCAGGCGCTCCACAAGGCTTATCCTGGCCTGACGAAACTCGAGACCGTGGGCCGCAGCGAGGAGGGTCGGGCCATCTGGGCCATGACCGTGAACAACCCCAGGACGGGGGAACCTTCCACCAAACCCGGGGTCTACGTGGATGGCAACATCCACGGCAATGAGATCCAGGCCGGAGAGGTCTGTCTGGGCCTGCTCCAGCGCCTCCTGGAATTCCACGGCAAAAACCCGTCCATCACCGCCACCCTCGATCGCAATGCGTTCTACGTGGTGCCCGTGGTGAACCCCGACGGCCGCTGGCATTTCTTCAACGATGGCAACACCTCCAGCTCCGCCCGCACCCTTCGGATCCCCCGGGACGACGACCGGGATGGCCGCATGGACGAAGACGACTCCGACGATCTGGATGGGGACGGCAACATCTGCATGATGCGCCGCAAGGACCCCTTCGGCACCCTGCGCACGGACCCCGACGATCCCCGCCTCATGATTCGCATCAAGCCCGGGGAGAAGGGCGAGTGGACGATCCTGGGGGAGGAAGGCCTGGACAACGATGGTGATGGCCGGGTGAACGAGGATTCACCGGGCTACGTGGACGGCAACCGGAACTGGGGCTTCAACTGGATGCCCAACTACGTGCAGCAGGGCGCCGGCGCCTACCCCTTCCAGGGGGTGGGTCTCAAGGCCCTGGCGGAATGGATGGTGGCGCGCCCCAATATCCTGGTGGCCTTCAGCTTCCACAACAGCGGTGGGATGTGGCTGCGGGGACCGGCCACCAAGGCCCTGGAGCCCATGAATCCCAGGGACGTAGGGGTCTACGATGTGCTGGGGAAGAACGCCGAGAAGATCACCCCGGGCTACCGCTACCTGGTGTCCTGGAAGGACCTCTATTCCACCTATGGCGATTCCGTGGACTTCTCCGACAATCGGCTCGGCTCCTACGGCATGGTGGGCGAGCTCTTCCAGTCCGAAACCGAGACCTA
>CAZPUI010000807.1:0-2647 GCA_964589695.1 uncultured Solibacteraceae bacterium
TGCTGGGCACCACCTTCGAGGAGGAGACGGAGACGGACCTCTTCGGGGAGAAGGCCGTGCTCTGCGGTGGGGCCTCGGCCCTGGTGAAGGCGGGCTTCGACACCCTGGTGGAAGCGGGCTACCAGCCGGAAATCGCCTACTTCGAGTGCCTCCACGAGCTCAAGCTCATCGTGGACCTCATGTACCGGGGCGGCCTCAGCTACATGCGCTACAGCGTGTCCGACACCGCCGAATACGGCGACTACACCCGCGGCCCGCGGATCATCACCGAGGAGACCCGGGCCGAGATGCGGGAGATCCTGGCGGAGATCCAGGACGGGCGCTACGCCGCCGCATGGATCAAGGAAAACCGCGAGGGCCGTCCCTGGTTCGAAGCCCGCCGCGCCGCCGAGCGCCAGAGCCTCATCGAACAGGTGGGCGCCGACCTCCGGGCCAGCATGCCCTTCCTCGACCCCGTCACCGCCCCGGATACCACACCCACCAACGCAGCCCGGTAACGGTGCCTTCTCCGTGAGAACAGGCAGAAGGGGTTTCGCCATCATCGCAACATCTGCTTTTTCAAGAATTAAACACGGAGATGCCACGCATGCGTGGCATGAGAGCACGGAGAAAAGCACGGGGACATCAAGCCAGGTGTAAGAGATTGTCCTGGCCCAGCAGCCAAGTGAGTTTCTACGTGTCATGGCCATCCACCCAAGGCTTCCTGGCCTGCCCGCTTGCGCGGGGCGTGCGGCAAAGCCGCACGCGTGCCAGCAGGGGCGGAGCCTTTGAGAACACAAGTGTGCTCCCCGGCTCCGCCCCTGCGGTCACCAGGCCTGGAAGCCGGGACCAGGAAGACCCCTTCTTTTCTCCGTGCTTTCTCCGTGTCCTCCGTGTTCTCCGTGTTTCACCCGCTTTTTCGCTGAGCCTCAAACCGCACCGAATTTCGTGAACCCACCCACCCCACTCCAGGAGGAAGCCATGACCATCGCCATTTGCATCTCGATTCCCGAGGGTATTCAGATCGCGATTAGCTGCGCTTCCGCAACGGCTCCCCAGTCCCAGGCGGGACGGGGGCGCCTTCTGGGGTGGGGTAGGGTGGTATGAGCGTACGGGAAGCCTGCCTCGAACAACCTCTCACCGAAGCTCCGGGCCTGAACCTGCTCCAGTCCTGCCTCCTGGACGAAGGGGTGGAGGTCCTCTTCACGGGTCCCACCGCCACCCTCGCCCTGGAGCAGGTGTGCGCCCACCCTTACCTGCGCCGGGTGCGCAGCGTCCACGGCCAGGATGCCGGCCACATGGCCGATGGTTATGCCCGAGCCACGGGTCGCGTCGGCGTGGTGCTTGCCGCCACGGAGCTGGACGCCGCCAGCCTGGTGACCCCCCTGGCCACGGCCCACCTGGATTCCACCCCCATGGTGGCCCTGGTCTTCCTGGGGGAGGATGGCCTGGATGTGGAGGGCCTGGCCCTCTCCATCACCAAGCACTGCCAGAGTGTCCACCGCGCGGAGGACCTGCCCCGGAGCCTGGGGGAGGCCTTCCTCCTGGCCCGAAGCGGCCGTCCAGGTCCCGTCATGGTGGTTCTGGACCCCACCTGCCTTCTGACCCCCTTTGCCCCCGGGGAATTCCAGCCCCACCGCCCCGTGGTGCAGGAACTGCCCCAACCCAGTCCCCAAGCCCTGACCCAGGCCCTGGAGCTCCTGAACCGCAGCGAGCGCCCCCTGCTCCTGGTGGGCCAGGGCGTCCTCATGGCCGATGCCCGCAACGAGGTCCTGGCCCTGGCGGAGCGCCTTCAGGCCCCCGTGGCCACCACCCTTCTGGGCCTCTCCGCCCTCCCCGCCAGCCACCCGCTGAACCTCGGCATGATGGGCATGCATGGCGAAACCTGGGTGAACGAAGCCATCCAGCGCGCCGACCTGCTCCTGGCCCTGGGCATGCGCTTCGACGACCGGGCCACGGGCCACCTGCCGGCCTTCGCCCCGAAGGCGAAAAAGATCCATGTGGACCTGGACGCCGCGGAGATTCGCAAGAACGTCCCCGTGGACCTGGCCCTGGTGGGGGATCTGAAACCGGTGGTGGACCACCTCCTCAAAGCCCTTCCCCCCCGCCAGGACCGCACCTGGAGGGAGCAGATCAATGCCCTGCGGGGGGCCGAGGCGGTGCGGGACATCCGGGAACTGCCGGACGACGGCCATCTCTATGCCCCCCATGTGCTCCACGACCTGTGGAAGGCCACCGAGGGACAGGCGGTGGTGGTGACGGATGTGGGCCAGCACCAGATGTGGGAAGCCCAGTACTACCGCCATGAACGCCCCCGGGGTCTCCTCACCAGCGGTGGCCTGGGCACCATGGGCTTCAGCCTCCCCGCCGCCCTGGGGGCCACCCAGGGGCTGGCCGAAACCCCCGTGTGGGCCGTGGTGGGGGACGGGGGCTTCCAGATGTGCCTGCGGAACCTGGCGGTGGTGGCCCGGGACCGGCCCAACCTCAAGATCGCCGTCATGAACAACGGCTACCTGGGCATGGTCCGGCAGTGGCAGGCCTTCTTCTACGACAAGCGCTACTCCCAGACCCCCCTGTGGAGCCCGGACCTCATGACCCTGGCCGCCGCCTACGGCCTTCCGCCCCAGCGGATCCACCCCCGGGCCCAAGCCCAGGCGGCCATCCTTGG
>CAZPUI010000808.1:0-2644 GCA_964589695.1 uncultured Solibacteraceae bacterium
CCCATCCGGGGCTTCCACCTTGGCCTGGAGGCACGGGGCATCCTCCAGCCCCACCCTTCAAGGGGATTCATGACCCAAGGTCTGGTGGAAGGCAGCCATGTGCTGCCGCTCATGGGTCCCTTTTCCCTGAAGACCCGCCTCCACGCGGGGGTCACCACCTCCCGGAGCGGGGTGGCCATCGACCTGCCGCCCTCCATGAGGTTCTTCGCCGGGGGATCCCAATCGGTGCGCGGGTATGCCTACAAGTCCCTGGGCCCCACCGACGCCCAGGGTCGCCTTGTGGGTGGTCGTCACCTGCTGGCGATCTCGGTGGAGCCGGAGTGGGCCTTCCTGGAAGCCTGGGGCGCCTCGCTGTTCTGGGATACCGGCAATGCCTTCGACACATGGAAAGCGCTGAACCTCCAACGGGGCGCCGGGCTTGGGCTCCACTACTACTCGCCCGTGGGAGCCCTGAGCCTATCCCTGGCACGCCCGATCGGCGTCAAGGATCCGCGTGTGGTGGTGCATTTTTCCGTGGGGTACGCCTTTTGAAACGCAAGCTGCTGCGCCTGTTCCTGGTCCTGGTCCTGCTGATCCTGGGGACGCTGGTGGGCCGCGGGATCTGGACCGTGGGGTCCCCGGGCGGGGCCCGCTGGGTGCTCGGGGAAGTCGCACGCCGCACGGGGATCGTCATCACCGTGCAGAACGTTCAAGGTCGCCTCCTGGGCCGCCTGGTGCTCCAGGGCGTCCACCTCCAGGCGGGCTTGGTGGGCGTGGACATGGCCCGGGTGGAGTGCCAGCTGAACCGGGGCCCCCTGGTCGGGGGAAGGTTGGTGCTTCCCATCCTCCACCTGGAAGGCATTCGCATCCAGGACGATCGCCCCCGAACGGCGGCCCCCATGGACCTCGATTGGCCGAGGGTCCCCGGCGCGGCCATGAAGGCCTCCCTCAGGGTCCACAGCCTGCGGGTGTCGGACCTCACCTACCGCCGCCTCCAGGACGCACCCCAGCGCCTCCAGGGCCTCACGACTGCGGTGGCCTGGCAGGGGGGCGTCCTGAGCCTGGGCGACCTGGAGGTCCAGTCCGACGTCGGCCGGATGGCAGGGACCGTGGTGGCGGGCTTCCGTGCACCGGACCTCCAGTCGCACCTGACGTGGCGTCCAACCAAGACCCTTGCGGGCATGGACCACGGAGCCTTGGCCATCCACATGGTTCCCGGAAACCGAGGTCAACCCGGCGAGCTCTCCCTCACGGTTTCAGCGGGGCTGAAGGACGGCGCGGAGGCGTGGGGGACGTTCCACCTCCAGGGCAGCGTGGCCCACCACTGGGGCCAGGTGGCCCTCCGGAGCAACGGCAAGACGTGGCGTACCGCCCAGCTGTTTGGCGAGGTGGAGGGGGGTCCCGGGGCCATGGCCCTCACCGCACTGCGAGGCACCCTGCTGGAGGGAAGCCTGACCGGCAACCTGGCCCTGAACTGGGAAGACGGCGTGGCGGGTTCCGGCGCCCTGCGGGCCCGGGGCCTCCGCCCTGCCCTCCTGGCCCCGGACTGGACGGGGGAGATCAACCTGGACCTTGCGGGCAGGGTCCAGCGCCCGAGTGCGGGGCCTTGGACGGCCGCGCTGCAGGCCGACCTGCTGAACAGCACCCTCCATGGCCAGGCCCTCACGGGCACCGCACACCTGCGCAGGGACCACGACACCCTCCAGGTGGAGGCCCTGCGTCTGAAGGGCCGGGGCTTCTCCTTGAGCGCCGCGGGTCAGCTCGACCGGCGGATCGGTTTTACCGTGGCCATCCAGGATGGATCCCGCCTGGTGCCTTCGGCCACGGGCACGCTGCAGGCCCAGGGGTGGCTGCGCTACCAGGGAAGCCTGGCGGGCAGCCTGGAGGCCCGGGCCCGGAACGTGACCTTGGGCGACTTCCACCTCGACGCCGCGGAGGGCGTGGCTCGTCTGGAAGCTGGACCGAAGGCACCCATGAGCCTGACCGCCAGCCTGCAGGGCCTGGCCGTGGGATCCCTCCGGGCGGAGAAGGTTGCGCTCACCGCCCAGGGCACGGCCCAGGCCCATGGGGTGAACCTGTCCTTGGCCTCCGAGGGGTCCAGGGCACGGCTGGATGGGGCCGGCTCGTACGCCTCTGGACAGTGGAAGGGGGTCGTCCAGCAGGCCTCCCTTGGGGGTACCCACGGGGCGTGGAAGCTCGTGGCGCCCGCCCAGGTCCGGGTCAGTGCGACGGGCGTAGCGCTGTCTCCCTCCACGCTCCAGGGCCCAGGACTGGAGCGGCTTGACCTGGCGGCGGACCTGACCCTGGCGCCCCTCGGCGGCTGGGCCAGCGCACAGTGGGCGAGCTTGAACCTGGCCCGGGTCAACCCGTGGATCCAGGACATGATCCTGGCGGGGACCACCGAGGGGCGTCTGCGGGCGGATTTTTCGCCAGGGGACCAGCTCCGACTCAAGGGGCGGGCGGACCTGGCGGGATCCCTGGCCTGGCGGGGGCAGACCCGGACCGTGACCGGGAGCCACGTGGCCGTGCGGGGGGGGCCGACGGGATGGGACCTGGACTTCGCCCTGCATTCGGCCAACCCGGGCGAAGCCTCGGGACGGGTCGGGGCCCCGGCGCCGGGGACCTGGGCCCGGCCGGCCCAGGGAAGCGCGCGCGGCTCCGGCGG
>CAZPUI010000809.1:0-2642 GCA_964589695.1 uncultured Solibacteraceae bacterium
CTGGTTCCATCAGGGGCACAGCCGGGGAGCACGCATGTGTTCGCCAGGGCTGTGCCCATGCTGGAACACGTGCGGCCTCGCCGCACGCCCCGCGCAAGCGGGCAGGCCTGGAAGCCTTAGGCAGCTTGCCTCGACAAACTATTCACACGGATCTGCCGTGCCGTGTAACTCCTTACACCCTCCAAATGGTCCCCGTGCTTGCTCATGCCACGCATGCGTGGCATCTCCGTGGTCTCCGTGTTTCAATCATTGAAAAGACTAATGTTGTCTTGCCGTTGGACTTGGATTGTGTGCGCAAATGCAAGACGTTGAAGGGTGTTCTTGCGCGACTCCCACCCGGAACGTGCCTCCTGGTGCAGTCTCGACGCTCCCGTTGAGGTCTGGCTCCGGTCGGGTCTGGTTGGTTGATCCTGTGCCCTTTTGGAGGGATCCGCTCCAAGTTCAAGGAACTGCCCACGCCGTCCGAAGAGCGGGGATGCTCCGGAAGGTCGGAGCCTGCCGCAAGGGTTGGGTCCATGTCTCGTCGCCACACAGGTGGTTTCACGCTCATCGAGGCCGCGGTGGCCATCGCGGTGGTAGCCATCCTGTCCGGGATCCTGGTGCCCCTGGTGATCAAGAACATCCGGGACAGCCAGTTGGCTCGGGCCCGGAACGATGTCCAGGTCCTGGCCGCCGCCCTGGTGAGCCAATTGAAGGATACGGGGGTCAGGCCCAGCCAGAACAATGGCCCGAACCTGGACGGCACCGCCATGGCGGATGGCCGCACCCAGGCCCTGTGGGGTTCCGGGGGCGGCGCGCCCCTGACTTCGGGCGGCGGCCCCGTGACCCTTCCAGCCGGGAACAGCCTGGTGAACCTCCTCACGGGTGCGTCCCAGCTCCCGGCGGGCAATGTGCTCTTCAACACGGCTGCCCAGGCCGAGTTCTCGTACCGGGGGCCCTACCTTGGCACGGATGCCGCTGCCAAGAGCGATCCCTGGGGCAGCCGCTACCTCCTCCTCGGTTACAACGCCCACGGCCAGGCCGGCAATGGACCCATCTGGGTCGTCAGCGCCGGGCCCGACCGCAGTCTCCTCCAGGACAACCTCCAGGCCACCGGCACTCCCCCGATCCATGCCGGTACCTGGCTCATCACCGGGACCTCGGCGGACGATATCGCCGTCCGCATCAATTGAACCTCACCTCTCCAGGAGGCAACATGCGTCACCAGCAGCGCGGTTTCACCCTCATCGAAGCGGCCGTGGCCATCGCCGTGGTGGCCATCCTCTCGGGCATCGTGGTGCCCCTCGTCATCAAGAACATCCAGGACAGCCAGGTGGCCCGGGCCAAGAACGATGTCCAGGTGCTGGCTGCGGCCTTGGCCAGCCAGATCAAGGACACGGGCACCCGCCCCATGACCGGGGCTGGGACCTTCACACTCTATGGGTCGGGCGGCAGTGACCCCACCAACGCAGCCACCACGGGCACCTTCCTGCTGCTCTTTGCCCAGGACAAGGCCGTACAGGCCGCCCAGGACATGTTCTACACCCCGGGCACGGTCACCTGGGGCAACGAGTTCTCCTACAAGGGGGCCTACCTGGCGGCGGACGTGGCGGCCAAGAGCGATCCCTGGGGCAGCAAATACCTGATCCTGGGCTACAACCAGCCGGGACAGACGGCCAACAGCCCCATCTGGGTCGTATGCTCGGGCCCCGACAAGACCGTCCACGCCACCAATGTGCCCGGGTCCGCCAACCCCAACCCCACCTGGAACACCACCCTGCCGAATTCCGCCGACGATATTGTGGTGCGCGTGAACTAGCCCCACCCTCTTGGCAAAGGCCCAGGAGGCTGCAGCGATGTCCGATGGCGAAGAAGCCAAGACCCCGTCTGGCTCCACCCGGCGCATGCTGGGGGAGCGGCTGGTGGAGCGCGGGATCATCACGGACCGCCAGTTCGAGATGGCCATGCGGGAGCAGAAACGCACGGGGGCCCTCTTGGGGGAGATCCTCACCCAGTTGGGCTTCCTGAGTCCCCAGTCCCTGTCTGCGGCCCTCGCGGAGCAGGGGGGGGTGCGCCATGTGGACCTGGGGGAGGTGGACATTCCCCAGGAGGTGCTGGACCTGGTGCCCGAAGAGGTGGCCCGGCGCCTGGTGGCCATTCCCGTGGAGCGCACTGGAAGTGACCTCACCGTCGTGATGGGCAACATCTACGATATCGATGCCCTGGAGGAGCTGGAGGGCCTTACCCGGCTGCGGGTGAAGGTGGCGGCGGCGGTGGAGGACGAGATCCTCGCCCGGATCCACGAGGCCTACGGGGAGCAGCGGAGCATCGAGGACCTCATCGAAGCCGCCATTCGGGCGGCGGTCCAGGACCGCCAGGGCCAGGAAGGGGAGCTGCTGCCGGTCATTCAGGTGGTGGACCAGCTCCTTCGAAAGGCGGTGAAGGATCGGGCCACGGACCTCCATGTCCAACCCTCGGAACGCACGGTGCTCACCCGCTTCCGGGTGGATGGCATCCTGCAGCAGGGCCCCAGCCTTCCCAAGACCCTCCAGAGTGCCGTGCTGTCGCGCCTCAAGATCATGGCCGAGGTCAATATCGCCGAGAACCGGCTGCCCCAGGATGGCAAGTTCCAGTTCTCCTTCGGCCGGCGCCGCTTCGATGTG
>CAZPUI010000810.1:0-2641 GCA_964589695.1 uncultured Solibacteraceae bacterium
CAGCCTCCTGGCCCCGGTGCTGCAGGGCATAGAGGCCCAGGTAGGTTTGTCGGGAGGCCTCCTCGGCGTTCCAGATTCCGAACACGCCACATTCATCCTTGAAAGCCATGGCACCCCCAAATCACCAGAATAGATCCAACCTTACCGATCAACTTCGCCCAAACGCCGGAGGGTGGCCAGAAGGACTCCCCCACCCTCTGCGGGTGCGGGGGGAGTCCCCAGATGGACCCTGCGAAGCTCCAGGTTCACCCTGTCCACCCCCATGCTGGGCAGCGCCCCCTCCAGGGTCCTCAGGACCAGCAGGTCCTTACGAAGCTCAGCAAGGTCCACCCTCACTTCGACGGGTTTGGGAACCTCCACCCGCCAAAGGCGGTATTCCCGCCCCCCCACCAGCCCCAGATGACCGAGGCTGGTGGTTTCAAGGGAAGGTCCCGCAAAGTAGAGCAGCCGCTCCAATCGGGCCATCAAGGCCCCGGGAGCCACCCCCGAGGGGGATTCCAGGACCACCAGACGCCAGCGGCCCAGGCGGGGTTTTTTCACCTTGTTGCGGGTCACCAGGGCCGGAAGGGGTTCCAGGCGGAAGTGGATGACATGGTCTTCGGTCTGCCCGACGAGACGCACACAGGCGCGGTAGTCCAACCCTCCCCCCCTGGGCCGTGGTCCTCCCGCCACGGCCATGAAGGAGGCCATGAAGGAGGCGAGGAGGCAGCGGGCGAAGGACATGGAAAGAGCCGAGGAGCCGTTCGAAGGGCCGATGCTGGCCACTCTGGAACGGAGCTTCAGCATAGCCGAGAATGATTCCATGCCACTCTGCTTCGACCTCGATGGAACCCTGGGCAGCTTCGACGGCGGCTACCTGCTCCTGCGGGAAGCCCTGGGAGAGCTCTGGGGGACGGCCCCCACGATGGAGGAGCTGATGACCTGTCGGGGCTCCACGGACTGGGAGATCGTGGATGAACTGCACCAACGACGCTTCCAGCGGGAACTGAGCCTCGAAGGCTACGAAACCTATGACCGAATCTGCCTCGCCCGCTTCCAGGCCACCTTCCACCCCACGGGTCGAGAACCCAGGGTGCATGGCGGACTCGTCACCGGCCTGAGCCAGCTTCTGGACCTGGGCCATGCCGTGGGGCTGGTGAGCGGAAATACGCCCCGCATCCTCGCCTTCAAAGCCGAAGCCCTGGGGGTGGATCCGCGGGTCACCCTGCTGGGCTCCCTGCCTCGGTGCAGCCGAACCGACCTGCTGCGCCGCGCCGTGGCCTCGGGACCGGGCCCCCATCTCTATGTGGGAGATCGACCCCATGACCGGGAAGCGGCGCGGCAAGCTGGGATCCCCTTCCTGGGGGTGGGGACGGCCGTGCCCGGGGAGCACCCCGTACTGACGGAGGCGGCGGAGGCCCTGGAGTTGCTTGGGTCGGTGCGGCTACTCCTCCAGGGCCTGGAGGAGGGCCTGCCGGAGTAGCCCGAACTTGTGCCCCTCCCAGCGCTGGCGCACCCGCCCCTGGCGATCCAGCACCACGGTCACGGGGGTATAGGTCAGATCGCCAAAGGCCCTTTGCCGCACCCCTTCCGCCGCAGCCCAGATGGGCACATTGGCCTTGTTCCCAAACTTGTCCGCCAGGATGGCGGCGGAGACCTGCTGGGTCTGCTCACCCGGAAGCATCACCACCGCCACCTTCACGCGGCCCTGGAGCCCCTGTTGGGAAGTCTCGAATTCCGGAATCATCTCGTGGAAGGCAGGGGTCCGCCCCTGGGTGAGCACCAAGGCCAAGGGGCGTCCACTGTTGAAGTCAGGTTCGAACCAAGGCCCAAAACCCTTTTCGTTGAACGCTTTGACCTGGAAGGGCGTCACAGGGGTTCGCTTGTCCGCGGGTATGGCCAGTTCGGCCATGGGATCCCGGGGGGCAGCCACCCGCTGATGCAGGTCCCCCCACACCATCCGATCCGGATCCCGGCGCCCGAACCAACCGGCATTCCTCCGGCTGAAACGGGTGAGCCCCACCAGCAGCACGACGGCGGCCCCGATGAAGAAGAGCTGGGCGATGCGGATGCGCCGTCCCTGATCGGCCCAGGCCTCCCAGGCCAGACGAAGGCGGTCCAGCCTGCGATCGGGTTCCCGGGCCGGTGGCGTGATGGGCAGCCTTGGGACCGCGTCCACCACGCCAGGATGCCCCTCCTTCATCGCCCGGTTGAGCCAATGGTCCGCCCCCTGGGGATCGGGATGCTCGGCCCCCAGCCCCCAGCGCATCAGCTCCGCCAGGTCCACCATGGCCTGGAGATGCCCCCCCCGGGCCGCCTGAAGCAAATGGAACCGCGCGGTGTGGTGGTCCTTGGGAAGGTCGTGGGTTCCGTCGCGGTAGGCGAGGCCCAGGGCATGGCGGGCCTCCAGGCGACCCTGGTCCGCCTGCTGGCGCACGTCATCCAGGCTATGGCGCAACCGGTAGGGTCCTGAAAGTTCGGAATAGGCGAACATGCCCACCACCATGGCGCCCAGGAGCACCCCGCAGCCCGGCGCCCCCATGTAACCCATCAGGCTGTAGAGGGTGAGGATCACCATGACACTGAGGGCGAAGGGGACCCAGGGGCGGTGGACAGCGGACCCCCCCCAGGCGTCAACCGCCGCCCAGGCCAGCCGGGACGG
>CAZPUI010000811.1:0-2632 GCA_964589695.1 uncultured Solibacteraceae bacterium
GGCTGTCCGTGAGCGTGGCGTGGTCCATCACCTGCAGCAGGATGGCGAAGAGGTCGGCATGGGCCTTTTCCACCTCATCCAGCAGGAGCACGGCGTGGGGGCTCTTCCGCACCGCATCCACCAGCAGTCCACCGTCCTCGAAGCCCACGTAGCCCGGAGGCGCACCAATGAGGCGGCTCACGGCGTGCTTCTCCATGTACTCCGACATGTCGTAGCGCAGGAACTGCACCCCGAGGATGGCCGCCAGCTGCTTGGCCAGTTCGGTCTTGCCCACCCCCGTGGGCCCCGCGAAGAGGAAGGAGCCCGTGGGTCGTTCGTGGCCCCGGAGGCCCGAGCGGCTCAGCTTGATGGCGCTGGCCACCTTTTCGATGGCAGGATCCTGGCCGAAGAGCACGGCCTTGAGGTCCTCTTCCAGGCTGGCGAGACGCGCGCGATCATCCCGACCCACGGACTGCACGGGCCCCCGGGCCATGCTGGCCACCACCGCCTCGATCTGGGCTACCCCCAGGCGGCGCACCCGCTGCTTCTTCGGCAGGAGCTTCTGGGCCGCCCCCGCCTCGTCCAGCACATCGATGGCCTTGTCTGGAAGCTGCTGGTCCCGCAGGTGTCGGGCGGAGAGCTTCACCGCCGCCTCCAGGGCCTCGTCCGCATACTTGACGCCGTGATGCTGCTCGTAGTGGGACCGCAGGCCCCGGAGGATCTCCAGGCTCTCCGCCTCGCTGGGTTCCATGACCTCGACGGTCTGGAAGCGGCGGCTCAGGGGCCGATCCTTGTCGAAGCTGGACTTCAGGTCTTGGAAGGTGGTGGCCCCGATGCAGCGCAGCTCCCCGCTGGCCAGGGCGGGTTTCAGCAGGTTGCTGGCATCCATGCTGCCCCCGGAGGTGCTCCCGGCCCCCACCAGGGTATGGATCTCGTCGATGAACAGGAGGGCCCCCGGCTTGGCCGCCAGGGCCTCCAACACGGCTTTCACCCGGGCCTCGAAATCCCCCCGGTACTTGGTGCCCGCCAGCATGGCCCCCATGTCCAGGCTGTAGAAGGGCGCATCCTTCAGGGGTTCGGGCACCTTCCCTTCGGCGATGCGCAGGGCCAGGCCCTCCGCCAGGGCCGTCTTGCCCACGCCGGCTTCCCCCACCAGCAGGGGGTTGTTCTTGCGCCGCCGCATGAGCACGTGCACCACCCGCTCCAGCTCCTGGGCCCGACCGATGAGGGGATCGATGCGGCCCGCCTTGGCCTTGGCCACCAGGTCCACGGCATAGGCCTGGAGGGGATCCTTGGGCAGGGCCTCCCCTTCCTCGTCCTCCTTGGACTTGGGTGCCTCCGGGGCAGGCGAAGCCCCATGGCTCAGGTGCTTCAGCAGGGGCAGCCGGGTGACCCCCTGTTTCTGCAGGAACCACACCGCATGGCTCTCCTGCTCCTGGATGATGGACGCCAGCACATCGCCCCCATCCACCACCCCCCGTTCGGAGCTGAGGCTGTGGACGATGGCCCGTTCCAGCACCCGGCTCAGGCCCAGGGTGGCACTGGGCTGCAGGGTCTCGTCCTCGGGAAGGGGCGCGTGGTGATCGGCCAGGAAGGCCTCGAGCTCCTTGCGCAGCACCAGGGGATTGCCCCCGCAGGCCTGGATGGCCTCCCGGACCTTGGGGTCCCCCTGAAGGGCCAGGAGCAGGTGCTCCAGGGTGATGAATTCGTGGCGGCCATCCCGGGCCAGGGCATAGGCCTGCTGGAGGCTGGCCTGGAGGGCGGGGGTGAGCTTCGGGTTGGATTTCGGCATGCCTACTCCGCTTCCAGACTGCAGAGGAGCGGGAACTCGTGCTGCTCCGCCAGGGACTTCACCTGGGCCACCTTGGTCTCGGCCACCTCGTGGGTGTAGACCCCCGCCACGCCCTTGCCGGAGCGATGGACGTCCAGCATGATGCGCTGGGCCTCGGGCTCGGGCTTGCGGAAGATGGTCTTCAGGATGAACACCACGAAGTCCTGGGTGGTGTAGTCGTCGTTGTGGAGCACCACCTTCCACATGGAAGGTGGTTGGAGCCGGGTGCGGGACCGGGGCTTGGTGGTGGTGTCCTGTCCGGGCTGCGTGCCATTGGGTTCGGCCATGGAGTCTCCCGGGGCCATTGTACGAACCTTTGGGTAGGGGACGGCACGCAGTGGCAAAATGACTTTTCCATTCCCCGGGATTCAAATGCTGCGAACCCTTGCCTGCCTGGCCCTGGCCTGCGGGGACGAGTCTCTGGCGGAAGCCTGGGGGCGCCTGGTGGAGGGGGAGCCCGGGGGCTGACCCGCACCCTTCGGAGTGCCTCGCCCTCGGGTTCCCCGGGAAAGCTGCGAAGATGGGCCAGGAGGCAACCCCATGGGCGACAAGGGCGGCAAGAAGGACAAGGAAAAGAACCAGAAGCAGAACACCGAGAAGCAGAAGGCGAAAGAGAAGGTCAAGCAGGAGAAGCAGCCTGTGAAGAAGGCCTGAGGGCGCTGTCCAGGCATCATGGTGTCTGGACCTTCCGCGAGCCCCCATGTCCCTGCACCTTGAGACCTACCAGAACCGGCCCACCCGGGCCCTCGTGTTCCTGCCGCGGCTGCGGCACAACTACGCCCAGCTCCAGGCCCGACTCCAACCGGGCGTACGGATCATGGG
>CAZPUI010000812.1:0-2631 GCA_964589695.1 uncultured Solibacteraceae bacterium
GCGGGTGGAGAGTTGGCCGGCCTGAGCCGCCTGGACCAGGAGCTGGGTGTCCGCCACCATGGCCTTCACCGCCCCCACGCACAGGTTGAGGTTCTGCTTGATCGTGTTGAAGTCGCCCGCATAGGTCTCGGTGATCTCCGGGGGGATGTCCCCCCGGGAAATGCGTTCCAGGTGGCTGGCGGCAACCTGAAGGGGCCCGATGACGGCATCCAGGGTCTGGTTGACACCCTGGATGATGCTCCGAAAATCCCCCTCGTGGCGGCGCAGATCCACACGGGTACTGAGTTTCCCTTCCCGCGCGGCGTCCGCCAACTGGTGGGCATCCGCCACCAGGGCATTGATGGCGTCGATGCAGCTGTTGAGGTTCGTGCGCAGGGCCTCGAAATCCCCCTGGTAGGACGTGGCGATCCGGGGCGGGATGTCGCCCTTGGCCAGGCGCTCCACACAGGTAGCTGCCTCCTGGAGGGGACCGATTACGGCGTCCAGGCTGCCGTTCACGCCCAGGATGACCCGCCGGTAGGCCCCCTGGTGGCGGCTCGCATCCGCACGGGTGGCAAGCCTTCCGGCCATGGCGGCCTGGCTAAGGTACTCGGCGTCCGCCACCAGGGCATTGATGGCCCCCACGCACTGGTTCAGGTTCTGCTTGATCTCGTTGAAGTCGCCCGAATAGGTCTCCGTGATCCTGGGTGGAATGTCCCCCTTGGAAATGCGGTCCATGTAACCGGCCGCCACGTTCATGGGACCCATGACGGCGTCCAGGGTGTCGTTGACTCCCTGGATGATTCGACGGAAGTCGCCCTGGTGTCGGGCCACGTCCGCCCGGGTGCTGAGTCGCCCGTCCACGGCGCTCCGGCAGAGTCCCTGGGCATCCGTCACCAGGGCCTGGATGGCGTCCATGCAGGTGTTCAGGTTGGTCTTGAGCTCGTTGAAATCGCCCTTGTACTGGGCCGTGATCTTCGGGGGAATGCTGCCCTGGGCCATGCGGTCCAGGCAGTCCGCAGCCACCGTCAGGGGGCCCACCACGGCATCAAGGGTGTCGTTCATGCCCTGGACGATGCGCCTGAAATCCCCCTGGAAGCGTGTCACCTCCGCCCGCCGGTGGAGTTGCCCCTCGGCGGCGGCGGTGGTCAGGGTGGTGGTCTCCTGGACCATGGCCTGGAAGGACCCCACCATGCCCTCCATGGCGTCCTGCAGCTCTCCGATTTCATCCCCAGGATGGGGCTGGGCGTGGAGGTTCAGCTCCCCCCTCGCCACGGCTTTCACAGTGATGGAGAGACCTGCCAGGGGGCGGAGGATGGAGCGCCGGACGAAGTAGGCGATGGTGAACCCCAGAATCCCCAGGATCCCCAGTCCCGCGAGGGCATACCAGACCCGCTGGGTCTGCTCCTGGGCGTGCAGCTCCTCCGTGGACATGGAGACCCCGAAGGCCCCCACCAGGGTGCCCTCGGGCTGGCCTTTGAAGAGATCAAGGCCATAGCCCGCATGGCAGATGGTGCATTCCTGGCGCAACCGGGCCGGGGCCAGGGCATAGAGACGGGTCCTGCCCTGGGCGTCCACGAAATGCGTGTGCAGGCTCTCCAGCTTCGGATCGGACCTGAAGGTCTGCAGGGCCTGAACCTCGAAGGCGCCTTCGGTTCCCTTGGCCCCCGCGCCTGAGGCGGCCAGTCGGTGGAAGGTCATGCCCCGAGCCTTGGCATCGGCCTCGGCCGCCGAATGGACCATGGATTTGGAGGCCTGGGCCAGGGTGGTGACCTGGTCCTCGAAGGCTTTTTCCAATCGAAGGGTCTCGGCCTCCGTGATCCAGTAAATGGCCCCCCCCAGGACCACCGCCAAGATGGTCAGCACGGGGACCAGGAACTTGAAGGCCAGACCACGATGGACCATGGCGGGCTCCCGAGGAAACCTCCCCACCGGGGCCGCGGCACGGGGGGAGGGGGTGTCGTTGAAACACTGGGGAATTCATCGGCTCGAAGGGGGCACGGGGTGAATTTCCCGAGGGCGGACCCCGTTTCGAGGTGGGCAGGGCCAGGGTCGCTATCGCCCTGCACCCGCGCCTGGCACGCAGGTTCTTTCAGTGACTCACCACCGGCCCTGATGGACACGCACCCATGAAACAAGGATGTGGGTGCGTCGGCTTACCCTTTTTGGCCTGCGCTGCTCGCATGCTGGTCATTTGGTTGACCCGATGGGGCACGAAATTACCCTTGTTGAAAGGCCGAGATGGGGGAACTAATGAAACGTGGAGGGCCTGACCAGGATCCCGAGGCCCCAACGCCCGAGGAAGAGCCCAATGAATCCGAAGGGCCTACCTGGACATCCACACACTCCTGGTCCATGGGCTGAGCCTGGCGGAAGGCCTCGCCGGCGCGAAGGCTCTGTTCGGACGGGCTTTCGCGTCGGCGGACACACTCAAAACGCTCACCAACTTCAAGGGCGGCGATCTGCATGAGTTGTCCCCAGCGGTCCAAAAGGAGCTGATTGAAGCTGCCGCCATGGTTGGGAATCTGCCGGAGGCGGCAGCGGTTCACAATTCACTAGGGGGTGGACCGGAATGACCCAGGATGCGCGGTCCGAGCTCCTACGGGAGGCCCTCCTGCACGCGGAGACCGGGTGGTTCAACGAAAGGTCCTG
>CAZPUI010000813.1:0-2631 GCA_964589695.1 uncultured Solibacteraceae bacterium
GGCCCACGGGTTCGAGGTCATGGATGATCTCCATGGCCCGGATCTTGGGGGCCCCCGAGACCGTGCCCGCCGGGAAGGCGGCGAAGAAGGCATCCACGGGGTGGGCATCCTCCCGGAGGGTTCCCACCACACTGCTCACCAGGTGCATGACGTGGCTGTACTGCTCCACCGTGCGGTAGGCCGCCACCCGCACGCTGCCGTATTCCGCCACCCGGCCCACATCGTTTCGACCCAAGTCCACCAGCATCACGTGTTCCGCGGCCTCCTTGGGATCCTCCAAGAGTTCCTGGCGCAGGGCCGCATCCTCGGCGGCATTGGCCCCCCGGGGTCGGGTCCCGGCGATGGGACGAACCTCCACCTGGCGGTCCTCCACCCGCACGAGCATCTCCGGGGAGGCCCCCAGGATCACGGCTTCCCCCTGGTCCAGGAAGAAGTGGTAGGGACTGGGGTTGGCCATGCGCAGGAGGCGGTAGACATCGAAGGGATCCCCCGTCACGGGGATCATCTCCTGGGTGGACAGCACCACCTGGAAGATGTCGCCGTCATGGATGTGCTTCTGGGCCTGTTCCACGCTGGCCATGTAGGCCCCACGAACCCCCGGCTCGACCTTCGGAAACACGATGCCACCCCCCTCCAGGGGCACGGCCCGGGCCTGGGCCAGGATGCCCTGAAGGCGATCCAGGCGGACCTGGGCTTCCTCGAAGGCCTTGGGGGCGCTGAGGCCTTCTTCCTTGACGGCGTAGGCGATGATCGTCACCCGGCTCAGGACATGGTCATAGACGATGAGATCGTCGTAGCGCTCCAGGCAAGCGTCCGGAAGGCCCAATGGATCCGGACGCATGGGGATGCGCTCCACGGTGGCGGCACAGGCGTAGCTGAGGTAGCCCACGAATCCCCCGGCGAACCTCGGCAGACCCTCCACGGGGAAGGGCTGGAAGGCGGCCAGGCGGGTCTTCAGGGCTTCGGGAAAGGGACCTTCCAGTTCGAAGACCTGCCCCTGACGGGTGCTGGTGATCCGTCCATCCTGGAGCACCAGACGCTCCCGAGGGGTTAGCCCCAGGATGCTGTACCGGGCGACGTGGCGACCTCCCTCCACGCTCTCCAGCAGGAAGGTGGGCTCCCCCTGGCGACGGGCCGCCAGGCCGATGCTCACGGGGGTGAGGGTGTCCGCGGAGAGGGTGCGGGCGAGGGGCACCACCGTGTGGTGCGCGAAGGCCTGGGCAAAGGTGGCGTATTCCATGGAAGCTCCTGAAGGCATGCACAAAGGAAAGGCCCATCCGCGGGGACGGGCCTGGGTTTCGGAATGGATGAACCTAGTTCATGGGTGTCCGGACCCCGCCCGTTCAGCGTTTCGCCACCACCAGAGGGACATCGCGGAAAGGGAAGGATGCATGTGGGAACCGACCTTGGGTGTTACTGTAAATAGAAACACCCGGTCGCGCAAGGCACCTTTTTCGCGGACGGCTTCGAGGCTGCCCGTGCGGCCCTGGCTGGAAAGACCCCCTTCGGCCTTCGCGAGGCCCAGGCGATCCTGTGCGATGTCCCCAGTGGCATCCGAGGCCAAGGCACCTATGTGGCGGTGGTCATGACCCTGGGCCCTCTTCCCCGCCTCTTCCTCACCCTGGGGCCCCCGGATCCCGTGGGATGGCAGGAGGTTGGCTTCAGCGGGCCCGGACACTGACCGTCAATCCACCTTCGGCAGGGGCTCTGAGGCCATGTGGGCCCAGATGATCTGGGCGAACCAGAGGGCGTGCCGGAACTGCTCCAGGAACTGGAACTTCACAAGGCTGCGAAGGGCCTTCATCCGGGGATCCACGTTCGGGTCCTGGTGGGTCTCGTAGTCCATCCACGCCAGGGCCGCGGCGTTGAGGGCCTCCAGCCACCTGCGCCAGTGGGCACGCAGCAGGGGCACATGTTTTCGGGAGGCCCTCAGCACGGCCTGCCCCAGGGGCGAAGCACGCTGGTAGGGCACTTCGCCCAGGGCCAGCCAAATGTGGAGCCCCTGGGCGAGTCGCAGGTTGTGGGTGGTGTTCCCATCCTGGAAGCGAAGGGTGCAGTAGATGCCCCGTTCAGGGTCGAAGGGCAGCGGGCAGAGGAAGCGGGGCAAGAAGGGCATGCGGTCCCGGCGGGTCCGGAGTCCGGGGCCATCCTTGGGATCCTCCAGCGCGGCCTTGAGGATATCGGACTGCCATTCGCCCCATCGGGCGTGGACCTCGGCAGCGGCCTGGGCCCCCGCGCCCTTGTCCAGGAAACCCATCAACTGCCGGGCCTCGGGACAGTCGCGACGGGGGATCAGGAGCCCTTCGAGGAAGGCTGAACGCAGGGACATGGCCTCCTGGCATAGGCGGGTAAGGTCCTTTTCCAGTTCGGCCATGGTCAGGGCCATGCCCCGGCGCAGGGGTTCAAACTTGGCCCTGGCCAGTTCCACCGTCTCAGGCAGGTCGGGGATGGGCACGAGGGTGGAGACCACGGACACTTCCTGAACCGCTGGCCGTCCCTTCACCTCACCCTGGCCCTTCAAGGGAGGAAGGACCAGCAGAAGCCCCGCGATCCCCCACACCAAGGGAACAGGCCTCCAGGGGGAAGGTGAAGGGCGGGCACGCAGGCGCATGGGCATCCGGAAGGGAATCC
>CAZPUI010000814.1:0-2631 GCA_964589695.1 uncultured Solibacteraceae bacterium
GTGGGCTGGGACATGGAAATGGTGGATGGACGCGTATTCAAGGGCGGCCTGCTCCCAGGCGGAAAGAAGAAGCAACCCTAGATGCCGCACGGGGAACGTCGAATCCCGCTCCTGGACTGGAGCCGGTCGGCCTGGGTGATGGCCCAGGAATCGGTCCAGGGATTCATTCGGAATGATGACTTCCGCCAGGCCTCCTCCCTGGCCTTCTACACCGCGTTGGCCATGATCCCGGCCCTGCTGCTCCTCACCTCCACGGTGGGGCTGGCCCTGGGGTCCTCCACCAAGGCCTTCGTCCGCACCGCGGGTTTCATCGATGACATCATCCCCAGGTTCAGCGAGGTGCTGCTGGCCGAGGTGGGTGCCCTCTCACGGCGCACCCGCACCGTGGGGTTCCTGAACCTCCTGATCATGCTGTGGTCCATTTCGCCCCTGGTCTCGGCCATGCGGAGCATCATCACCGGCATTCTGAAACAGCAGGTCCAGCGGCCCTTCTGGCTCAGCAAGCTCCTGGACCTGGCCACGGTGCTCTTGTTCATCACCTGCCTCGCCACGGTGACGGGCATGGATGTGGCCATCAAGATGCTCACCCGGCTCTCCAAGACCTTCGTGCCCCCCGGTTGGTTGGGTTTCTCCATCCCCTTCCTGGCGACGGTGCTCCTGCTGGTGCTCATGTACTACGTACTGACCCCGAAGGTGAAAGCCCGCTACCTGCTGGCAGGGGCCCTGGCCACGACGGTGCTCTGGTTCCTCATGCGCCCCGCCTTCAGCCTCTTCCTCACCTACAACCCCGGGTACGGGCTGACCTTTGGGTCCTTCAAGAGCCTCTTCCTCATCATCATCTGGATCTACTACTCCCAGGCCGCCTTCCTCTTCGGGGCCGAGGTGATGGCGGCCCTGCACCGGAAGGACACGGTGTTCATCCGGCGTCTCCTGGCGGGCCAGGGGGGGGTATCCGCCGCAGGGCGCAGCCGCTACGTCCGCAGTTGCCCTGCAGGGACCTGCTTCTTTCAGGAGGGCGACTCCGGCACCGAGATGTTCCACGTGCTCTCCGGTCGGGTGAGCATTCAGCGCGAGGGAAGGGAGATGGCCATCATTGAACCCGGCAAGGTCTTCGGGGAGATGTCCTTCCTGTTGGAAGTGCAGCGCACCGCCACCGCCGTGGCCCGGGAGGACTGCGAGGTGGTGGTCATCAACCAGCGCAACATGAACGCCATGATGCAGGATTCCCCGGAGACCATTCGGCAGATGCTCCGGGAGATGGCGTTGCGGCTGGACAGCGCCAACCGGAAGTAGCAACCATTGGCCAGCTTTTTTTGACCAGGACCCTATCTACTCGCCCCCGCGCTTATGCTTCACGGGCATGCGCTTGATGGCATTCAGGTGGTCCGGGGGGGAGGGCAGTTCGGGCAGCTGGAGGGGGACCAGGTGGCTGTCGCCCACCACCTTCCAGGCCATGGCCTGCTTGGGCAGGCGCTCGGGCTGCATGACTTCCCAGCCCTGGGCATAGCTCACGAAGGGGGGCATGACCAGGGCAAAGCCGGTGAAGAGGAAGGCGGGATAGCGCACCCAGTCCGGCTCGCCACTGGGGGTCAGACTCGGGATGCAGAACAGGGGATGGACGCCCCCATTGATCCAACAGCCCCTGGGGGGATCGTGCCGGGGGTAGACGAAGATGCGGCGGCGGTGCATGAGGGTGTGATTGCCCGCGGACCAGGTCTCCACCGGGTGGACCTGGGTGGCGGCCATGGTGGGACCCATGGTGCGTTCGGGGTGACCCGCCACCTGGATGACCGTTCGCCCCTGGGCACCCAGCTTCCGGAAGAGCATCTGGAGCTCCTCGGCCTCGTCGGGATCCAGGTTGCCTTGGTTGGGTTTGACATCCCCCAGGAGGGCCACCTGCCTCGGTTTGTAGTCCTGCAGAAGCCCCAGCAGGCGTTCCCAGAGATCGTTGGCTTGGCTGCCGGGCATGAGGTCGGGACGCCGCCGCCGGGCGGCCCCCAGGCCAAGGAACAGATCCGCCAGCACGAGGGTTTCTCCCTTGGGCAGGTAGATGGCGCGGCGGCTGTCGAGGATCACATCATCGGAAAAGGTAACGCGCATGAACTCCATCCAGTGTTCTCATTGGAACATGTCTGGATTCGAAGCGCTCCCCTGGACCTCCATGGCCCCCGCCGCAGGGGTGGGGCTCACGGGTGGAATCCTGTCCGGACTCTTCGGGATCGGCGGGGGGATCGTGCTCATTCCCTTGCTGGGCCTGCTCCTGGGGTTGGATCAGCACCGGGCCCAGGGGCTGACCCTGGCGGTGATGCTCCTGCCCAACAGCCTGCCCGCCGTGCTCCAGTACCGGCGCAGGGGCGTCACCCTGCAGTTGCCCTTGGTGTTCTGCCTCATGGTGGGATTCCTGCTGGGGATTGCCAGCGGGGCCCGAACGGCCCATCTGATTCCCGACCTGCCGCTGCGGGTGGTGTTTTCGGTGTTTCTTTGTCTCGTGGCACTCAAGATGTTGCGACCCGCCACCCATGCGAATCCAGACAGCACCCCCGGATCCCTGCCCTGGCGCAGGGTGTGGAAGGCCGGACTGGCCATTGGTCTTGCGGGTGGTTTCGCTTCCGGCCTCCTGGGGATCGGCGG
>CAZPUI010000815.1:0-2624 GCA_964589695.1 uncultured Solibacteraceae bacterium
CGCCCGGGCGGGGCCCCCCCCGCTGCACCCAGGGCCACCGCTGGAACACCACGGGCGAAGGCGTTGAGCTTGGCCAACGCTTCGGCGACCACCAGAGGATCCCCGAGCCAGCGGGCGGCCTGGTCGTCGCAGCACCGCTCGCGCTCCTGGCGCATGCGCCGGGAGATCCACCACACGGCGGGATGGTAGAAAAGAACCACCTCCACCACGCTCTGGAGGGCGTTCCATAGCGGATCCCGGCGGCGGATGTGGGCGAGTTCATGGGCCAGGAGGGCCTCCAGGGCCAGGGGGTCCATGGCGCTCACCAGGGCGACGGGCACCAGCAGCACAGGTCGGATCCATCCCACCACCAAAGGGGAGCGCAGTCCCTCCAGCATCCGGGCGGCCGGCAGGCGGAGGCCCTTCAACGGCCTGCCAAGGCGGGTCCAAGTCTCCTGAAGCGAGGCCGAGGCTGGTACGGAGCGGCGAAGGCGTGCGGCCAGGTAGAGATGAGCACCCCCCAGGCGGAGGGCCATGACCAAGGCTCCCAGGATCCAGGCTTCGGCCACCAGGGGCAGCCAACGCACCAGGGGATCCTGGGATTGGGGGCGGGGCTGGCTCACTTCGGGCAGCCTCGAGGGTTCCGCGAGGGGCGCGGGGGCGGAGGGCGCCTTGGCCTCGGGCATGGGCGAAGGGGCGGGCGTCTCCAGGGGAACCACGCCCCGCAGGGGGCTGGCCTGGTGCTGGGCCAGAAAGGTGCCCAAGAAGAGGACCAGGCAGGTGGCCAGTCCCAGGGCGGTCAGCAGGTAGCGGACCTCGGGGCTTCGGCGGCGGGTGAACAGCAGGGCCAAGGCCAACAGGAGGGCCACCAGGGCCCCCTGCCACAGCGAATGCACCAGGGCCAAGCCCAGGGCCACGCGATCCAGGAGCAGGGCGCTCATCGTCCCTCCCGCGCCTTGCGGATGTCCTCGAGCAGGGCCGCTTCCTCCTCGGGGGGCAGCGGCGCCTCCTGGAGGGCGGCCAGCACGAGCTTGCGGGAGGAGCCCCCGAAGGCCTTGGTGAGGATGCCGCGCACCAGTCCCGCCAGGGTTTCCGCCTCCTGGGAGGCGGCGCGGTAGACGTGGCTGCGGGAGGTTTCATCCCGCAGGAGCTGCCCCTTGTCCACCATGATCTGCATGGTCTTGAGCACCGTGGTGTAGCCCATCTGGCGTTCCGCATGCAGGGCATCGTGCACTTCCCGCACGGTGGCGGGTCCTCCACGCCAGAGGACGCGGAGGATGTCCAGCTCGAAATCGGAGGGGGATGGGGCAGGGGGCATGGGGCATCCGTGAGTGTGAAACCAATCTACGGATGGTTACGTAGGTCGTCAACGGAGGCTTCCGTACTTTTACGTGATCGTGACGAAAAACGGTTCACTGGCCTCCGGGTGCCACCCCCCGCGCCCCTCCGAAAAAAACGCACGGGGCGGATCCCCGTGCGCATTTACAAGCAAAGGTTGTGGGCTCTGTTATCAGAAACTCGTTCCCACGCTCCAGGTCAGGGACGTCGCGTCCCTGAAGGCCCCCTTGGTCGAGGGAATGTCCTTGTTCAGGCGGTCCATCCGCACTTCCAGGCGGCTGAAGGTCTTGTTCCAGGTGCGCTCCACCTCCAGGCTGAACTGGGTGGCCTGGAGGTCCAGACCCTTCCGTCCCACGGTCCCTTCTTCGAACAGGGAGAACACGCTGGTGTCCCCGCCCAGTCGGAGTCCCGTGGAATCCCGCAGGCTTTCGGCCCGGAAGAAGCCCGCCCAGGTGGGATTGAACTGGTACTTGCCAATGACGCCAAAACCCTCCCAGGTGGCTTCCACCAGGACGCCCGTAGGCGTGGCGCCGAAGGTCTCGGGCAGGAAGGATTCCCGGGCGGTTTCCGCCTCCCATTGGAGGGTGAAGGCACCCCACACCCACTGGCCATTGAGGAACATGCGTTCCCGGGCCCGGCCCTCGGCCCCGGGCAGATTCCGGGATTGCTCCGCACCCCGGTAGGCCCCCAGGCTCAGGAACTTGTCCGAAGCCCCACCGTGGTTGTAGTTCAGGCCGAGACCCAGGGTCTTGCCCCGGTTGTTGTCCTTCACCCGGTCCTCGCCGTTGAAGACCCACACATCCGTGCTCCAGGTGGGAGTGAAGGTGTGGCGCCAGTTCAGGCCCACCTGGGCGAAGGGAATGGCGTAGGTGAAGAGCAGGCCCCGGCTGGCGGCCAGGTTCTGGGTCCCATCCGCGAATTCCATACCCAGGAAGGTGTACATCCGGCCCAGGCGCAGGGTGTCCTGGCTTCCTGTCCACACCAGCTGGGCCTCGGGCAGGGCCAGGGAGCCCTGCTCCCCGCTGGTGAGGTTCAGGAGTTCGCCCATGCGCCCCCCCAGCAGGGTGGTCTTCAGGCTCCAGCCCTTGCCCAGGTCCAGGTCGGCTCCCAAGGTGAAGCCATCCAGGGTGAGGGCACCGCGATGGGTGTCCACGGGGCGGAGGAAGAGGGTCCCATCCCCCATCTCGCGGTCGGAGGTGGCGGCGGAGGCCCACAGGGCGCCCCCCCACTTGACGGTGGGGGCCGGCGGGGCCTGGGCCCGGAGCCCCGAGCAGCACAGCAGGCCGAGGGGGAACCCGGCCCCACTT
>CAZPUI010000816.1:0-2621 GCA_964589695.1 uncultured Solibacteraceae bacterium
GGTGGATGGACCCTCGCCCCGGCCTGCCCGCCTCCGGCGCCCCCCTGGAGGCCCTGCCGGACCAGGCGGCCATGGCCGAAGCCCTGGCCCCCTGGGTGACCGGAGGCCAGCCCCTGCTCCTCATGCCGGGCTTCTATGCGGGCGATGCCAATGGACGCATCGTGCTCCTCGGACGCGGGGGCTCGGACTACAGCGCCGCCTTGGCCGCCCGGGCCCTGGGGGCCGCGCGCCTGGAGATCTGGACGGATGTGGAAGGGGTCTACAGCGCCGACCCAAGGCTGGTGCCCGGCGCCTTTCCCCTGGCCGTCATGAGTTTCGAGGAGGCCATGGAGCTGGCCCATTTCGGCGCCAAGGTGCTCCACCCCAAGACCATCGGCCCTGCCCGGGCCGCGGGCATCCCCGTGCGGGTCTGCGACAGCCGTCGCCCCCAGGCCGAAGGCACCTGGATCCGGGAGGGCAGGACCGCGGACCGGCTGGGGGCCCGGGGCCTCAGCCTGCTGGAAGGCGTGGGCCTGCTGGATGTGTCGGGCCCTGGCATGCCGGGGGTGCCGGGCATGGCGGCCCGGCTCTTAGGGGCCCTGGCTGCGGGCGGCATCAGCGTGGTGCTCATCACCCAGGCCTCCAGCGAGGTGGGCATCACCTGCTGCGTGCGGGAAGCCGAGGGTCCAAAGGCCGTGGCCCTCATCCGTGAAGCCTTCCGAGCCGAGGAGGCCTCGGGCCTGGTGGATCCCCCGGTCTGGCAGCCGGGACTCACGGTCCTGAGCGTGGTGGGGGACGGGTTGCGGGAGCGGGTGGGGGTGGCGGGCACCTTCTGCGGAGCCCTGGCGGACGCCCATGCCAACATCGTGGCCCTGGCCCAGGGCTCCAGCGAACGGAGCATCTCGGCGGTGCTCCGGTCCGAGGAGGCCCCCCGGGCCCTGCAGGCCGCCCATCGCCACTTCTTCCAGGACCAGCACGCCCTGGATGTGATCCTCCTGGGCACGGGCACCGTCGGTGGACGGTTGCTGGAACTGCTGGCCCAGGAGGCCCCCACCCTCAAGGCCCGAAAGGTCGACCTGAAACTGCGGGGGGTGCTGCGTTCCCAGAAAGGCCTTCTGGCCCGGGAGGGACTGGATCCCCTGGGAGCCCGGGACCTGGTGGAGGCCCAGGGCCAGCCCACCTCCCTGAAGGGCGTCCTGGACTGGATCCGGGCCCAGCGGCTCGCCGAACCCGTGCTGGTGGACTGCAGCACCAGCCAGGGGGTGGCGGACCACTATGCCGATTTGCTGAAGGCGGGCATCCATGTGGTGGCCGCCAACAAGAAGGCCAACTCGGGGCCCCAGGCGGAGTACGAGCGCCTGCGCCAGCTGGCCACCCGGCACCGGGTGCGCTTCCTGTACGAAACGAACGTGGGGGCAGGCCTGCCCATCATCGAGACCCTCCAGGGCCTGCAGCGGGGCGGCGACCGGGTGCTCCGGGCCGAAGGCATCCTCTCGGGCTCCCTCAGCTTCCTGCTGGGCAGGCTCGGGGAGGGCCAGGCCTTCAGTGCGGCCCTGCGCGAAGCCATGGCGGTCGGTTTCACGGAACCCGACCCCCGGGAGGACCTCTCGGGTCTGGACGTGGCCCGAAAAGTCCTGATCCTGGCCCGGGAGGTGGGCCTGCGTCTGGAGCTCAAGGACGTGGCCCTCGAAGGTCTCCTCCCGACCGACCTGGATCCCCAGGAACCCCTGGAGGCCTTCCTGGCTGGCCTGGAGCGCTTCGATGCCCCCTGGGCCGCCCGCATGGCGGACCTCCGGGCCCGGGGCAAGGTGCTGCGCTACCTGGGGAGCGTCGGATCCGAGGGCTGCCGCTGTGGCCTGGTGGAGCTGGACCTGAACCACCCCCTGGCCCAGGTCCAAGGGGGCGAGAACGCCCTCAGCCTCACCACGGAGCATTACCAGCCCCGCCCCATGGTCATCCGGGGCTATGGTGCCGGGGCGGCGGTGACCGCCGCAGGGGTGCTCAGCGACCTGCTGAGGTTGGCACCCCAGGGCTGATCTGAAGGAGGGAAACCAGGCATGCGTGGCGTCCGGCTCGGCTCCGTTTGAAAGGTTCCCCTCCTGCGCCCGGGTCTGACATATCCAACCGTCCCAAAGCGCGGGTATGCTTCGCACCAAGGCCGCCTCCATGCCACCCCCCCACCCGGATCCAGATCCCCACGACACCGCGGAATTCACCTCCGAGGAGATCCTGCAGCGCCTGGAGCTGGGGCGCCTGGCCCTGCGTTCCACCGAGGGGGGGGAGCGGCTGGAGGTGCGGCATGTGGACGCCCCCCCGACGGACCGTCGGCGCACGACGGCCACCGACCTGACCTAGGACCGACGCAGATTCCAGCCCATGGAACTGCCCATGCCCTATCCCGAAACAGGTCCCATCGGGGTCCTCCTCGTGGGGGGGTTCGCCGACGACGGATCCCTGAAACAACCCCTGCCCTTCTGGCGGGATGAAAGGGGAAACGGCACCCTCATTTGGCAGGCCCTGGCCCGGGCGGGCTACCTCCTGCCCGGCGAGGTTCCCTTGCAGCTGGGTCAGGGGGGATGCTGGGATGCGACCCCGCCGAAAACCCACCATCTGGCCATGGCCTACGTGGGCTACCGTCGCAG
>CAZPUI010000817.1:0-2620 GCA_964589695.1 uncultured Solibacteraceae bacterium
CGGTTCAGCGCCCCGGCGGCCGGGGAGCTTCGCCTCACCTGCCTTGTCCGCACGGCCACCGGGGCCGAGGCCTTGGGTCAGCACACCCTTCAGATCGTGGAAGGCTACGAGGTCTCCGGTCGTTTCAGCCTCCATGGCCAGGGCGAATTGCGCCTCTTCCAGACAGGCCATGACATCGCAGGCACCTGGACCCCGGCCTCGGGCGCAGCGCGCGCCCTGAATGGGCGCTTGGTCGGTCCGAACCTGACAGGCTCCTGGCTCGCCACGGATGGCGTTGCGGGCCGCTTTGCCATTGCCTTCACCACCTACGGCGATCAGTTCAGTGGCACCTGGGGGCTCGGTACCGCCGAAACCGGCAGCAACTGGACGGGCGACCGTCTGGCCGAGATCATCCTGCGGGTGCGGCCTGACTCGGCCATTCTCGCCACCGGTGCCACCCAGGCCTTCCTGGCGGATGTGGGTGGAACGCGCAACAAGGGCGCGTTCTGGACCGCCGAGGCCGGGTCCATTTCTGAAGATGGTCTGTACATCGCTGCGGGCGAGCCGGGAACCACGAAGGTCACCGCCCACGCCGCTGCGGACCCCAGCCGCTCCGCCATCGCCACCCTCAGCATCGGGCGCCTGGCCCACCTGGATGTGGCCGGTGTCTTCACGGGCGCTGGGTTCTCCCTGAGGCTGGAACAGTACGGTGCGGAGCTTCTGGGAACCTGGACCCTCACCGATGGGCGCCCGGGCCGCCGACTGTCCGGGACCCTCCTGGAGTCCAGGGCCCAAGGCACCTGGGTGGCTCTGGATGGCTCCGACGCCGGTACCTTCGACATCGCCTTTGCCGGGAATGGCAGCAGCTTTGCCGGGACCTGGGCTTCCCTCACGGGGAGTCCTCAGACCTGGGCTGGCAACCGCAACGCCACCACCTTCCTGGCCCTCCGCCCGACCCAGCCCCATGTGGCCAAGGGTGGAACCCTGCGCCTCGAGGCCTCCCTGGTCGGTAGTCCCACCAAGGATGTGTCCTGGACCGCCACCGTGGGCAGCATCGATGAACAGGGGGTCTTCCAGGCACCCGATACCTTGGGAACCTCGGTGGTGAAGGCCACGAGTCTTGTGAACCCGTCGCTCACCGCCACGGTCACCGTGAACATCGTGGACCGCGGCATCCATGTCCTGCCGGGCACCCTCACCCTTGCCCAGGGCGCCACCCAGCTCTTCCAGGCCGCCCTGGCGGGCGTGGAAGGTGGGGTCACTTGGTCCACGGACGAAGGTACCCTCACCCCTGATGGGCGCTTCAAGGCTCCCGCCAAGGCCGTGACCTGCACGGTGACGGCCACCAGCATCCTTGAACCCCAGCTCAAGGGCCAGGCCACGGTGACGGTCCTTCCTGTGGTGGTGCAGGTTTCACCCGCCACGGCCACCCTGCCCCAGGGCGGGACCCTGCAGATGAATGCCACGGTCACCGGCACTTCCCAGACCACCGTGTCCTGGGAGATCAGCGGACACCCCGGTGCCACCATCACGGCCCAGGGGCTCGTGTCGGCCCCCCGGGCCGCCACCACCCTGCAGGTGAAGGCCACCAGTGTGGCCGATCCCACGAAGTTCGCCGTGGCCACCCTCACGGTGCCCACCGTGACCGTCCAGCTTTCCCCCAGGACGGTCACCCTGGCCCAGGGAGCCTCCCAGGCCTTCAGCGCCGCGGCCCAGGGCACCGTCGACACCACCGTCACCTGGTCCTGCACCGCCGGAGAGGTGGATTCCAAGGGTCTCTTCCGCGCCCCCGCCACCGCAGGGACGGTGACCCTCCGGGCCACCAGTGTGGCCGATTCCCAGGCCTTTGCGGAGTCCACGATCACGGTTCAGCCCATCACGGTCACCGTGGCGCCCACCAATCTGACCCTCCTGACGGGGGGGAGTGCCCAATTCACCGCCAATGTCTCTGGGACCATCCTGGACACCCGGGTGACCTGGACCTGCAGTGCGGGCGCCATCACGGAGCTGGGTATGTACACCGCCCCCAGCACCGCGGGTGTGTATACCATCACCGCCACCAGCGTGGCGGATCCCTCCCGTTTGGGAACGGTCGAGGTGCGTGTGAAGGGTGCGGCGGAGGTGCAGGTCAGCCTCGTGCCCGCCTCCATCACCCTCCTTCCTGGGGGGACCACCCAATTCACGGCCACCGTCCAGGGCGGAGCCTCCGGAGGCGTCACCTGGACCCTCCTGGAAGGCAGCGCTGGGGGCACCCTCAGTGCCACGGGGAGCTACGAAGCCCCCTCGACACCCGGTACCTACCATGTGGTGGCCACCAGTCAGATCGATCCCACCAAGTCCGCCACGGCCCTGGTGACCGTTACCTCCGAAGGGGGACGGGATATCTCCGGAACCTTCGACACCAACCACGGCACCCTGACCCTCTACCAGGTGGGGGACGTGCTCACCGGTGACTGGGTGCGGACCGGCGTTTCCGCCCAGCTCCAGGGTCTCCTGCAGGGCACTGTCCTTTCGGGATCCTGGTCCGCCCCCGGCATCGCCGATCGCGGGCAGGTCACCACGCCCTTTGCCCCCCACGGCCCCGGTTTCCAGGGCCCCCGCGGCCGCCTCGGGCAGCAGCCGGGGACTGCCACGACGGGCC
>CAZPUI010000818.1:0-2608 GCA_964589695.1 uncultured Solibacteraceae bacterium
GGGCCCCGAGGTGGAACCGGGGAGGCTGCGGCCGGCGGCGACGCTGCGGTGGATGACATTGAACTGGTAGGACCCCAGCATGGGGTCGCCGTTCCTGGGGTGGGTCAGGGCCCCGCACCCATCCCCCCCGATTCGGTGCTCGTAGCTGGCACTGCCCATGAGCTCGGGGCCGCTGCCCTGCCGGACGCGGGTGCCATTGTCCTGGGAGGCCAGCACCATCCGGAACCGTGAATCCAGGGGGGTTTCGGCCAGGGTGGAGGCCACGAAGTAGAGCAGGTGCGTGCCCAGGCCAAAATTGCGCCGCCCATCCAGGAAGGTGGGATCGCTGGGGATGTACGTGGTGCCCGAAGGGATCTGGGCGTCGGGCAGGGCGGGTTTGCGCAGGATGCTGAGGCCCCCATCGTGGCCGATGAAGAGGGTGGAAGGACCGGTCTTGGACCAGGCGGTGGCCTGGTAGTCCGCATGGCAATAGACCCTCTTGAATCCGCCCCAGTGGGCGAGGGTGAACCAGGAGGCGCCTCCGTCCTGGCTGCGGTTCACGGTGAGGTTGGTGCCCAGGAAGATGCGCTGGGGGTTCTGGGGATCCACCGCAAAGCCGTGGGCATAGCCCCCCTGGGCGCCGTCGCCGGAGGTGTCCATGAAGAGGCCCCCGGACACCGCAGGGGCGGGGACGAAGGTCCAGGTGCGTCCCTGGTCCGTGGATTTCAGGAGTCCCCGGGCCAGGTCCCAGGCATAGGGGTGGGGCTCCCCGGCATTGACCTTCTGGGCGATGCCCCACACCAGATCTGGATCCTGGCTGGTGCGCAGGCTGATGCGACCCGGTACCAGGCTGGTGATGGAGGGCGCCAGGGTGGCCCGGGACCAGGTGGCCCCCTGGTCGGCGGAGGTCCACAGGGCAGCGCCGCCCTTGAAGGGGGCCACTTCGGAACTGCACACCAGGTTGCCATTGGGCAGGGCCTGGATGGACCAAAGGGCCCCTCCCGACTGCCCGCCCAGGGTCACGGGCTGGAAGGTCAGGCCCCCATCCTGGCTGCGCTTCAATCCATCGTTCCCCCCCATGAGCACCACCCGGGCATCCACGGCGTGGAGGCAGTAGGCGCGGGTCTGCTGATCCAGACCCGTGGCGGCGGTCCAGGTGCGGCCCCCGTCCGTGGAGCGGTAGGCGCCCCGTCCCTGGGCATGGAAGGCATCCCCCAAGGCCAGGTACAGGACCTCAGGGTCGCCCGGACCCATGGCCAGGGCCCCCACGGCCTGGTTGCCGGTGCTGGTGGCGCTGGGCAGGTCGTCCGTGATGGGGATCCAGGTCCAGGGAGTCGGGCTGTCCAGGTCGGCGTTGGTGCATTTGAAGACGCCCCCCCCACTGGTGGCAAGGTAGAGGGTCCGCGGCTGGCTGGGGTGGGTCAGGATGGCGGTGATGCGCCCGCTGTCGATGTCGGGATAGGAGGCGCTCACCGGACTGGTGCTGGGACCGAGGTCCACCCAGCGGGGGGCCGAACCTGCGGAGAATCGCGGACCTTCACGATCCTTCAGGGCCCGAAAGCCCTTGGCCTCCAATTCCCTGACTGTGGCGGCAGGCCCGGACCAGAAGCGCTCCCAGGCCTCCCGCTGGTCGGGTCGGTCGTGGGAGGCCTTGGGGGCATTCTGGCGGGCCGGCAACACCTGGCGACGTTGGGCGGGGCTCAGATCCTGGGCGACCAGGTGCACGCAAAGGGTACCAAGGAGGATCGGACGCATGGCGTTCTCCGGATCGAGAAACTTATGCTAGCGCTTCTCCTTGAGACGTAAGGATCTACTCGAATTCAGGCTTGCCAGCGTCCGGGAAGAACAAGGGCGAGCCGAACTTGGCCACCCCGAAGGTGGCGATCACATCCTGGGCCTCCTTCGACACGATGAAGTCCGCAAAGGCTTTGGCGCCCGGGGCGTTGACCTTGGGGAACTTGGCGGCACTCACCTGGATCACGTGGTAGACATTCAGCAGGGCCTTGTCCCCTTCCACGGCGATGTCCAGGGCCAGGTTTTTCCGAAGGGCCAGGAAGGTCCCCCGGTCCGCCAGGGTGATGGCGCCCTTCTCCGAGGCCACGCTGAGGGTCTGTCCCATGCCCAGACCCGTCTGCTGGTACCACTTCTGGCCCTCGGCGGTGACGCCCGCCAGTTTCCAGAGCTTCTTCTCCTGGGCGTGGGTGCCGCTGTTATCGCCCCGGCTCATGAAGGGGGTCCCCGTGGCGGCAATCTTCTTGAAGGATTCGGCCACGGATTTTTGGCCTTTGATGCCCGCGGGGTCGGCCTTGGGGGCGAGTACCACGAAGTCGTTGTGCATGACCAGGCGGCGGTCCATGCCGAAGCCCTCGGCCACGAACTTCTTCTCGGCCTCGGGGGAGTGGACCAGGAGCACATCCGCTTCGCCCTTCTGGCCCATGGCCATGGCCTGACCGGAGCCCACGGCGATGGTCTTTACGAAAAAGCCTGTCTTCTTTTCGAACAGGGGCACCAGGGTGTCCAGGAGTCCGGTGTCCTGGGTGGAGGTGGTGGTGGCCAGGATGTGGGTCTTGGTCTGGGCGAAGCCCGCCAGGCCTGCAAGCAGGGCCAGGGACGTGATAAGGCGCTTGAG
>CAZPUI010000819.1:0-2606 GCA_964589695.1 uncultured Solibacteraceae bacterium
TCCTGACGCAGTGGCGCGAGATATTCAAGCCTTGATCCTGCAGACGGAAGAGGTGGCGGCGACGGGGCGGGCATGCCAGGCGTTTGTGTTGGGTAATGGCATGGGGCCGTAGCGCTGATACGGAGTGTTTTCGCAGGTGGACAATGCGGTGGAGTGAGCAAACCGATTGAGTCATGTTACCTTCAGCGCAGGTCTGGTGCCGCAGGTGTCTTTGTGCAGTCGAGAGTCTATCTCTCCAGCACGGCGCGGCCGGATAGAGTAAATGCTGTCTAAGTTGATAACTTCGGTTCTTGGTATACACTCATTAGACGGAAGTTGGACGTTAGAATAGGAGTCTTACCATGAGGCATATCTTTACATTGGCCGTGATTGGTACTGGTCTGTTTATCACGGGAACAGCTGCATCTGCAGGGCCCGGGGGGGTGGTGCGCTGGGTCCCGCGCCGGCGACCTTCTTCAGCACCGGCATCAGGGCCCGCTGGAAGGGGGTGGGTTCGGGTCCACTGGGCCGGGTGGGGGGCACCAGGGCCCGGGCGATCCAGAAGCTTCCGTAGCGGTTGAAGATCCTGGGGTCCAGCTGGTCCCCCAGGTGCTGGGCCGCTTCCTCGAAGCGCCGCCGGGCTTCGTCGGGCTGGTCGGCGGCCTCCAGGACCCCCATGCTGGCGCCGATCCAGTGGTTCCACTGCTCCGCCCCATAGGCCGCCGGACGGCCCGCGGCCACCCGAGGGTCCAGGTTGTGGGCGCGGATGCGATCCAGTTCCTCCAGCCACGCCTGGGCTTCAGCCCGGTCCATGGGGCCGGTCTTCCCCTGGAGCCGGGCCCGTCCCATGGCCTGTTGGGGGAGGGACCAGCGGTGGAGACCAATGGGCTCCAGGGGCGGATGGTGCAGGTCCTTGAGCAGATCCTGCAGATCGATCCGCCCCAGGAAATCCAGGCGGAGCAAGGCCCGCCACAGTCGCCCCTCGGAGGGAGACTGTCGCAGCCGATCCCGGAGCTGGGTCCCGAATCGCAGCACCTTGGAGCCCAGGAGCTGGGCCGGCACCGGGCTCGGCACCGCCGCGGCGCGGTAGGGCAGCCGACAGAGCTCGGGAAGCGGGTCCCATTCCAGGAGCTCGGGTTCGGAAGCCAGGGCACCGAAGGCCTGGGCCAGGCCATTCCAGATGGGATCCAGCACCTGGTCCGGCAGCTTTCCCTTCCGCTGGGCCCAGGGCAGATTGTCCAGGTTCGAAGCCTGCAGCCACCCTTCCAGGCGTTCCCCCTGGGCCAGGGCCAGCAGGGCCCAGGCCTCCAGGCAATCCGGATCCTGCCGCAGCTTCCGCTCCAACCCCTCCACCCGGGTCTCCTCCACCCCCAGGGCCTGCTTCAACTGCTCCGCGGTGGGCCAACCCGGTCCTTCGGCCACGGTTTCCAGGACCGTGCGGCGATCCACAACGCGGCTGAGGCTCACCTTCCATTGTCCCTGGGGATGCGCAACCAGATCATAGGCGTAGCCCGCCAGACGCAGGTCCAGCACTGCGGGTTCCTTCGCCAACCAAGCGAGGGGAAGCTTCGCTTCGGGAAGCTCGATCACGTACTCGATGAAGGGCTTGGTGGGCCGAGGGAGGGGCTGCTGGGCGAGGAGCAGGGCAGGAACGAGCAAGAGCAGGTGATGCCTCATGGGTTTCCTTGATGGATCCACCATAGTGACCCAATACCCTGGGGCGTGTGCACCCAGGTGACTTGTGCGCGTTCAGGTCGCCACGGCAACGTGCTGCGTGAGCACCAACGCGATTCCCTTCGGATCACGCCCCAGGGTTACCCCCATCGCGTGCCTTCAGTGCGTGCACCAGGCGGTCCACGGCCTCCTCCAGCACGCCTTCCCCCACCTGACCGAATCCCATGCGGGTGCAGGCAGTGGGAGCGCCGAGGTGGAAACGTCCCGGGGGATGGAGCACCAGGCCATGGTCCCGCGCCGCCCGGACCCAGGTGTCCAGGTTCACGTGGGGTTTGGCCCGAAGCCACAGCGCGAGTCCCCCCATGGGAGCCTCGCACGCCAGGTGGGTTCCGAGTCGGGTCCGAATCAGGTTCACAAGGTGGTTGCGACGGGTTTCATAGATCACCCTTACCCGCCGCTGGTGCCGTCCCAGCTCGCCATCCCGCATCAGGTCCGCAAGGGCCCACTCCAGAACGCGATCTCCGGGTTCTCCCCAACGGCGTTGAAGGCGATCGAGCCGCTCGATGAAGGACCTCGGCGCCACGATGAAGCCCATGCGCAGCCCTGGCGCCACCAGGTGGGCGAAATCCCCGAGGTAGATCACCTGCCCCGTGGTGTCCTGGGCGGCCAAGGGAAGGGTGGGCATTCGCTCGTACCGGTGGTCCCCCTCCGGATCATCCTCCAGGATGGCCATCCGGTGCTGGGCCGCCAATTCCAGCAGACGTCCCCGGCGGGGGGCCGACAGAATGGCTGTGGAGGGGTATTGGCACTTCGGCGTGAGGTAGAGGGCGCGGAGACGCCCTTTGCCGAGGGCCTCTTCCAGGGCATCGATCCTCAGCCCCTCCCCGTCCACCGGGAGCGGACAGAGACTGACCTTGGCGGAATGGAGCAGGGCCTCCCAGGCAGCCCACTTA
>CAZPUI010000820.1:0-2603 GCA_964589695.1 uncultured Solibacteraceae bacterium
GGGGACACTTCGGACGCGAGGCGATGGTGCAGGGCTGCGGCATCCCGGGTGGCGTGGAAGGTGGCCCTCAGCCCCACCAGGGGGGCGCCCGCCACCCAGGCCTCCTCCACCGTTCCGAACTCGCTGCCGAGCACCGTCGAATCATCGCGAAGGGCCCCGAAGCCGACCCCGGATACGAGCCTGGAAAGGGGTGGCTCCACGGGTACCCCAAGGTTTTTCGCGGCCAGGCGGAAGCAGGCGGCGGCATCGTCCCACCGAGGCGGCTGGGACGTTGATGGCGTAAGGGGCTCCGCGGTCCAGGACGGGGGCGGAGGCGGGGTGTCCTTGACCTCGCGGATCCAAAGGGCGGGAATGCCGGATTGAAAGGTTGGCCGTTGGCAGGCCAGGAGTGCCAGGAGCGGAAGGAGCAGGGGCGCACACAGGGGGCGAATTGAAAAGGGGGTGTTGCGGAATGCAACGGCCTGCACAGGGCTGCGGTCGTCCTTCCTGGTGGTCTCGGGCTTCATCGGCTTTCTCCCATCAAAGGTACGGGAGGTTAGAAAGAATCGGGCCATTCGTTCCAGGACGACCCGGAAGGTTCATGTGGCTGAGCCTCCGATGGCCCCTCGGATCGTGCGCCCACAACCTGGCGATCCAGCTGTTGCCTCAGCCAGGGCAGGCTCCGTCTCAGGGCGGGCACCCAGCAGGCGGTGTCGTGGTGGGTGCAGGCGTCCAGGCATTCGCTCGTGACGGGCAGCTTGCGGGACTCCAGGGCTTCCAGGAAAGGCCTGAACCGAGCCTCGGGGAAGAGTTCATCCTTCCGGCTGAACACCGCGTGGATGGGGAAGGCCATAGTGGTGGGAGCTTCCCGCGGCAGCCCGGCCAGGGCCACGGCGGCCTTGAAGGGAGTTTCGGTGTGGGTGGCCCAATGCCAGATGCCCATGGCGCCCATGCTGAAGCCCACCACGGCGATGCGCCCAGGGTCCACGGGATGGGTGGCCTTCAGGTGGGTGAGCAGGGCCCTCACGGCGGCCACGCTGGTGGGGTCGGACCAGCCCTTGCCCGGGCAGTCTGGAGCCGCGATCAAGGCTCCCAGGGGGGCCAAGGCTGGCTGGACCAACTGTTCCGCCATGCCACGGCCAAAGTGGGGTGTGACCTGACCTCCGTAATGCAGGGACAGCACCAGGGGCACCCGCTTCCCCTTGGGCATGGGCGGCATCAGCAGGGTGTAGCGGAGGGTTGACCCCTCCGCCAGGGGCAGGGATTCCAGCTGCACCCGCACGGGTACCTGGCCCCAAGCCAGGGCGGTACAAAGGACCAGAGGGACAAGGGCTTGGCGCATGGGGACCTCGGGGAAGGTTCCAAGTGTAGCCCTCCGGGCATGACTCAGGCGTCCCTGGGGACTGTCCTCTCCAAGGGATTACGTCCGACAGGAAATGGCGAAACTATACTTTGGGTATTGTCCAAAACTTGAATTCAAAGGTCTTGAGATGACCAACTGGGTGGAATTGGGCCGCACAAATTACTCGGCTCGGAGCAGGGGTGATCGGCTCGCGCCCAGCTGCTGCAGGTCTCTCCCCGCCTTGGCTTCTTGTTTTGCGCCATCCCCAAGGAGGCCCATGGCACTCCACAGCAACGCTTCTGACTCCTCTTTTCCTCGGTAGTCAGCCGGGATAGGTCTGTATCCACACCAACCCCCAACCGCTCGGCAGCCATTCGGAAGCAGGCCGCGGCTTCGTCCCAGCGGGGTGGAAGGTCCTTCCGGGGGTTCAGTGGCTGGCCGCGGTACACCGGAGGTGGAGGCGGCGCACCCTTCTCAACTTTGATCTTCTGGGCGGACACCCCTGAGCGAAAGGAGGGTCCGCTGCAGGCCACCAACCACAAGAGCGGCAGCAGCACCAGGAGGCGATGGAGAACTACGAAGTTTCCTTTGTGGCGGAGTGCATCCCTCTATCGGTGTCTTGGATTCGCGTGGATCCATGCAACGCCATCCATGAAAACCCGCCCTTCGAATGTGGCCCAGCGCCGGAATTCGAGACACAAGGAAGAATTAGGCCAGGTCAAATCCCCCGCTGGGTGAGGAGGGCGAAGGATCCGCGTCACGGCCTCCCAGCCTTTCCATGGCCACGGACCCTGCTCGGCTCGTCGCGTGGGCGGGGAGGTCCCTCCACTGCATTCACTGACTGCCAGAATCCAGCAACCCAGACGAGGTGGGAAGGCTCCGCCTGCCCACCTCGTGGGGGTCAAAGGGATAAACTTGCGACCGCGGCGAGGAGGCCGTTCCCCCTTTCATGGCAGAGGGCCAATGAGGACAGTACGATGGAGCACCATGTCCACGACCATGTCTTCAATGATCCTCGCGGCGCTCGCCCTGGGCCTTCTGCCCTTGATCCTGGCCCTGGCCTGGAGTCGGGAATCCCGGGCAGGGGTGCTGGGCTTTCTTGAGGTGGCCTTCCGGTGCCTGCAGGTGCGCTTCCTCCCACGGCCCGCCCAGGCCTGGTTGGGGTGGGTCCGGAAGGCCCATCGGGGCAATCTGGCCCGGGTCTTCGTGGCGGAAGCGGCCCGGACGGGGGACCCTGAGGGGCTCCTGGAGGAGGGACTGCTGTACCGCGAAGGGGGCTGGG
>CAZPUI010000821.1:0-2603 GCA_964589695.1 uncultured Solibacteraceae bacterium
GGGGTGGGGGAGGCGCGCCCCGTCTGGGGGGAGCCGGGGGCCTGGAATGTCCCAGGGGCGGGGTCGTAGACTTCCAGGAGGGCGGAAGCACCGTTGTTGTAGCCCCCGGCGAAGAGTACCCGCCCATCCGGCAGCAGGCTGGCGGTGAGTCCGTACCCGCCCCGGACCATGGTCTTGGGGGTAAAGGTCTGGGTGGCGGGATCGTAGAGGTCGGCGGCCAGGGGGTCTCCTGACTGGGACGCACCAACGAGCACCTGGCCACCGTTCAGTTGGACGGCGGCACCCCGCGTATGTTCGCTGGAGAGCGTGGCCGCCAGCAGGGTGAAGGTGCCCGCCGCGGGATCGTACAGCTCTGCGCGGTTGGTGGTGCCTCCCAGCACCAGGACCTTGCCGTCCAGGAGCCGAAGGGCCTGGTGGCAAAAATGGGCCACCTGCATCGGTCCCACCGTCGGTGAGAAGGTTCCGGACGCTGGGTCGTAGACTTCGGCCGTGGCGAGGTTGGTGTAGGTGGCATCATCGCCCCCCGTCACCAGCACCTTGCCATTCGCCAGGAGGGTGGCGGCATGGGACATGCGGGGGGTGCCCAGGGCGCCGGTGGGGGCGAAGGTGTTGGTGGCCGGGTCATAGAGCTCGGCACTCGCGGTGGGGCCTGTGGTCGGGCTAAAGGTATAGCCCCCCACCACCAGGACCCGACCATCGGCCAGGGTGGTGGCGGTGTGTGCGTACCGAGGGTTGCCCATGGACGGCCCGGCGTTCGAGACAAGGGTCATGGGATCCACCAGTTCTGTGTGGGGGGTAATGCTTGAATTACCTCCGATGAGCAGGGCCTTGCCGTTGGGGAGGAGGCTGGCGGTGGAATAGCTCCTGCTGCGCTGCAGGCCCAGGAGGCTGGAGCCCGGCTGCCCCTGGACCTGGACGGAGACCTGGGCCTGCCCGAAAATGCCCGCCAGGTTGGTGACCGTCAGGGTGTAGGTCCGGGCCCTGGTCAGGGCACCGGTGCTCACCCCCATGCCCGAGGTCACGGGACCGAGACCCTGGTCCAGGACCCCGGTCTCGCCGTTGGTGGTGGTGAAGGTGGCCGTCAGGGTGGCCATGCCCCCGGATGCCACCAGGGCGGCGCTGGTGGTGAAGGACTGGATGGCGGGGCTGGGCACCACCGTGAGGAGCACGGACTTGGTGTCCGAGAGGCCGGAGATCGTGTTCGTCACCACGCACTGGAGGGTCAGGGTGCCCTTGGTGATGCCGGGGCGAAAGCCGACGGAATAGCCCGTGGAGGCGCCGCTGAAGGTCGCCCCCGTGGGGTTGCCGTTCAGGAAGGACCATTGGTAGGTGCAGCCCGCCTGGTTCGGGACCGAGGCGTAGGTGGTCGAGCCTGTGCTGGCGGTCACGTAGGGTGGCCTGCTCAGGCTGACCGTGATGGTCGCATCCGGGGCCACCACCGGGGTCACGGTGACGGTGGCCGTCAGGGTCCGGGCCCCCCCCAGGTTGCTGGCGGTGAGGGTGTACGTGGTGGTCTCGGCGGGTGTCACCGTGACCGTCCCCGTGGCCCCTGTCACCGTTCCCACCGCGGACGCAATGCTGAGGCTCGTTCCGTCAAATACATCCCAGGCCAGGGTCGTGGACTGGCCCTGGGCGAGGGTGGTGGGGGTGGCCGTGAACTTGCGGATCGCAGGAGAGAGGATGGCTCCGACCATCCAGGGGGCCGAGAACTTGGAAGCATACCCACGGGTCCGCCCCGTACGGGCGGGCCAGGTGGGGTCCGCACCACGGTGGTGGGCCGTCACACTGAAGAGGTACTGTTCCCCGTAGCTCAGGATGCCGGGAGGAACCTGTACGCTCCTGGACTGGGTGTTGAAGTAGGCGACGGTGGACAAACGGCTGGAATAGCCCGAGTTGTACAGGCGATAGAGGGAGACCGAATAGTCGTGGGCCGTGCCGTAGATGGGGGCGTCCCAGGAAAGGACGGGGGTCGTGTCCGAGGCAAGGAAGGTCGTGGCGTCGGTTCCATCGAGGCGCAGGTTGAGCACCTGGCCCACCAGGGGTTGGTAGGCGCTTCCCGGCCCAGGAAGAACAGTGGTCCTCCCATAGACATCGAGGTAGGTGCTGGAACCGGTTGTGGCGCCATACGCCGTGTAGGGCACTGGCAAGCTGAGACCGCCCACCAGTTGCTTCTCGAACCTACCGACGCCGAGTTTGGGATTGTGGACGGCCAGGTTGCCCGAATCCAGGTCTGCAAGGGCGTCCAGGGAGGCCAGCTGCCGGTTCGCGTAGACCAAGTTCACCGTCCCCGCACTGGCTTCCAGCCCCTGGGATGTAAAACTCGGCAGGTGGATACCGGCAGACAATAGTGGCGTTGTCTGGGGGTTGCCGGGGGTCAGGGCCTCCCGGAACTTGGCCCCCGCCAGGGCGATCCGCAGCGTGTCCTGGGGCTGGTCCACCAGGGTCCCGGTCCAGGTCGTGGTGGCCCCCTGGGCCATGGTGAGGCTTTCGGAGGTCAGGCCCTTTGTGAGGACCCTGAAACTGTCCCAGCCCGCCTGGACCTGATTCCGGTAATAGCCGGCGAAGAGGCGGTCCCCCAGGGTGGTGTCCACGAGGCCTCCAGA
>CAZPUI010000822.1:0-2602 GCA_964589695.1 uncultured Solibacteraceae bacterium
CTCGCCCCGCAGCTGCGCACCTCCTGAGATTCCCTCCAGGTTCTGGAGCGCAGCCTTGAAGGCCATCCCGCTGTGCCACGCATTGCGGCCCTCTTTTCCCAGTTGGACGAAACGGAGTACCAGTACATCACCCTCTGGTCCAAACGCCATGCTCCGGGCCTGCTGCGGGTGGTCAAGATCTTCTACGACCGTCTTCAGCGCAGCCGCTCCATCCAGGCCAGCGGCCTGGCTTCCCGCCAGGGGGACGGCCATTGGGCATCCCTGGAAGAAAGGGTGTTCCTGGCCAACCAGTCCACCCAACCGGACCAGCTGGTGGCCGCCCTCCGGGATCCTGATCCCCAGGTGTTCGCCGTGGTGCTTGAGAATCCAGGGCTGACGCCCAGGGAACTCCTGACCGCCATCCCGGTCCTGGACCGACCCCGCCTGGAACGCCTGGCCCTCCACGCCACCTGGGGCGAGATTCCCGCCATCCGGGAAGCCATGCTCCACAGCCCCCAGCTGGGCCTGCAGGCCTCCCTGCGTGTCCTGCCCACCCTCAACACCCCCCGGGCCCTTCTGGACATCCTGCGGGACGGCCGCATCCCCCATGTGGAAGTCAAGGAGCGGGCCCTGACCATGCTCCAGTCCATGTACAACGGCATGGCCCTCCAGCAGCGCATCCTGCTCATGCGTTCCACGGGCGGCGAGCTCATCCGGTACCTCCCCCAGGATGTGCTGCGGGACGAGGAAATGCTGTCCCAGATGATGACGGATCGTCAGCTGGATCCCAGCATCCTGCTCCGGCTCGCACGCAACAAGCAGACCCCCCGGACCATCCTTCAGCAGATCGCCAGCCATCCCATCCTCATGGCCCACCCGGCGATCATGTCGGAGCTGCTGCTCAACCCCAAGACGCCCCGGGAGTCCGCCATTCGCATCTGGGGTCTGCTCTCGGACAGTGAGCAGCAGCAACTCATCCGCAGTCCCCATCTTCCTGCCACCCTGCGCTACCTCGGCAACTAACCCGACCCTTGGAAATGCCGTAACATCGCCACATGGTGGTGCAATGAAAACCCCTAAGTCCTTGCTTGCTTGCCTGATCCTGGTCACCAGTCTCCTGGTTCCAGCCTGCCGTTCCAAGGGTGAGCGTCAGCCCACCTGGGTAACCACGGCCCCCGGGGATGCGGTCTTCGCCTTCTCGGGAAGCCTGGGATGGGCACTCCAACAGCCCAGCTTCCAGTCCACCCTCCACAAGGTCCCGGCCCTGGAACAGGTGCTGGAGCTCTTCCTCAAGCAGGCCCGCATCAACCCTGCCACCGAGTCGGGGCGTGTCAGCCTGTTCGTCCTGTCCGGTATCAAGGATCTGGATTTGAAGAACCCCAATCCCGAGGATCTGGCGAAAAACGTGATCCTGGCCCTGAGCGACTTCAAGGACCCCAAGTCCCTCATGACCGCCATGGCCGAAGCCTTCCCCCCGGAAGGAAGCCTCATGGTGAAGGGCCGGGAGTATCCCCTCCACGTCATCCTCGATATCAACACCTGGCACGCCCGGGCCTTGCTCGACGACCGTGGTCAGGTTTGGCTTGGGGAACTGACCACCTTGTCGAGGCTCACCAAGTCCTCCTCACTGCCCAAACCCTTGGGCGCTGCCACCGCCTGGCTTTCCAAAGCCTCGGCCTTCCAGGGTTTCATGTCCATGGACCTGATTTCCAAACAGATGAACGACCTGAAACAGGCCATAGGCAAGGATCGAAACCCCCTCGCCCTGGAGCTGCCCCACGGTATCGAAGCCCTGGCCTTTTCCGTCAGTCCCCTGCCAGGGCGCCAGGACGCGCACCGCTTCGAGCTCATCCTCACCGGAACCCCCGAAGGTATCCATGACACGGGCCCTTGGGTCAACCGCCTGATGGGCGGTGCATCCTCCCTCGGCGGGGGGGCAGGCCTTCCAGCGCCGGAACTGGTTCAGGAAAAAACCCGTATCGCCATGCGCTGCCCCATGACCGTGGAACAGATTGATGCCCTCCTCAACCGCCTTGGTTCACAATTCAAACCGGGAATGTCACCAGCCCCCAAGACCCCATGAACGCCGCCACCGCCACCCTTGAGACCGAGCAGTCTCCCGAGTTCTGGATGTTCCAGCTGAAGTCTGGACACGAGGAGGCCTTGGCTCACCTGATGGCGCGATTCGAGAAACCGGTGTTCGCCTTCCTCCACCGTCGCCTGGGCAGTGAACTGGGCGTGGTCCAGGAGCTCACCCAGGAGGTCTTTCTCAAATGCCTCAGGCACTGCCAGCGCTTTGAAGAAGGGCGCCCGGTGGCCGCATGGATTTTTACGTTGGCGGCTAATGCAGCCACCGACCACCTCCGTAAACGGGGACGGGAGACACCCACTCCCGAGTCCTTTGACGCCCCCGACCCACACCAGCCCTCACCCTGGGAACAGGTGGACCAGAGCCGACGGATTCGGGCCCTTCACGAAGCTATTGAAGGACTCACGCCGCGGCAGCGAGCCATCGTGACCGCCTACTACGTGCAGGAACAGCCGGTGAAGCGCATCGCCGAGAACCTCGGCTGCGCCGAGGGCACCGTGAAAGCCACCCTCTTCCAGAGTCTTGCCAAACTCA
>CAZPUI010000823.1:0-2592 GCA_964589695.1 uncultured Solibacteraceae bacterium
GCCCCCCCCAGGTCTGCACCGCGGCCCTGGCTGAGGCCCAGGCCCTGGCCCAGAAGGGCATGCGGGTCCTGGCCTTCTCCGCCCGGACCACGGACCTGGCACAGATTGGCGATGGGGACCTGGTGGACCTGGACTTCCTGGTGCTCCAGGGCATGATCGATCCCCCCCGGCCGGAGTCCATCCAGGCCATCGCCGACTGCAAACGGGCGGGCATCACCGTGAAGATGATCACCGGGGATCACCCCGGCACCGCCCAGGCCATCGGCCTGGAGCTGGGTTTGGACAGCCCCCGGGCGGCGGTCACGGGGAAGGAATTGGACACCCTGGATGCCGAGGCCTTCACGGCCCTGGCCCGCCAGGCCCATGTCTTCGCCCGGGTGAGCCCCGAGCACAAGCTGCGCCTGGTGGAGGCCCTCCAGGCCTCGGGGGAGGTGGTGGCCATGACGGGGGATGGGGTGAACGACGCCCCGGCCCTGAAGCGGGCGGACATCGGCGTGGCCATGGGCATCACCGGAACGGCCGTGAGCCGGGAGGCGGCGGACATGGTGCTCCTGGACGATGACTTCGCCAGCCTCCGGGCGGCGGTGGAGGAGGGGCGTCGGGTCGACGACAACCTGGTGAAGTCCCTGGCCTTCGCCCTGCCCACCAACCTGGCCCAGGCCCTGGTGCTCCTGGTGGCGGTGATCGCCTTCCCCTTCCAGGGAGGGCATCCGTTGATGCCCATCCTTCCGGTGCAGATCCTGTGGATCAACCTGGTGGTCACCGTCACCCTGGCCCTTCCCCTGGCCTTCGAGGCCCCCGAACCCGATGTCATGACCCGGGCCCCCCGGGTGCCGGGACAACCCCTGCTGGGTCCCTTCGTGCTGGGGCGGACGGTGCTCGTGGCCCTCCTCATGGCGGCGGGTACCCTGGGGCTCTTCCTCTACGAACTGCGCGTTTCCGCTGGCCTCGATCCCGACCTTGCCCTGCGCAAGGCCCAGACCCTGGCCATGACGGCCCTGGCCCTGGTCCAGGCCTTCTACCTCCTCAACTGCCGCAGCCTGAAGGGTGGCTTCTGGAAGATGGGGCTCTTCACCAATCCCTGGATCTATGGCGGCATGGCCCTCCTGGCCCTGCTCCAGGCCGCCCTGGTGCACCTCCCCGCCCTCCAGAGGGTCTTCCACACCGCCCCCCTGGGCTCCGGGAGTGGTTGATGGCCCTGGGGCTGGGGATGGCCGTGATGCCCATCATCGCCCTGGAGAAGGCATGGAGGCGCCGGGGCAAGGCCTTGGCGGGGTGAAACATGGAATTCCCCCCGATCCCCCCGCAGGCCGGAGGGGGGGGAAGAACTGAATTCCGGAAGAAGCGGAAAAAGGCCGATGTTAACACGTGGATTCGGCAAGGAGTGATGGGCTCTCGTGCCGGATTTGGATGTTCTTGAAGATCCCACCCCGCATGCTTTGGAGCGTTTGGGTCGTTGTTGAACGTAAAGGTCAGGAGGCCCTGTCGTACAAGCAGGTTCCCCAGGCGCTGGAGGGTAGCCGGAAGGTGGTCCTGATCCAGTTCACGGAATCCTCCAACCGGATCGAGGGGATCCACGCGGAACAGGCCGGGATCGTTGCTTAGGTCCAGGAGGAGGATTTACCTCGGAACCGGGATGAGATGGAAATTGCAGGCTACCGGAAGGTGCTGGCGATGTTCCATATGCATGCCCATGACATGGATTTCACCCCGAACCTTTTGCACCAGCTGCACCGGGACCTCTACCCGTTCAAGGGCGTGCCTGGGGGAACCTGGGAGGCGACGGACACTGCGTGAACCAAAATGTGGCGCGCACTTGCTGCGCCAGAGCCTCATGCGACACCGAATGGCTTACGAAGCGGCTGTTTCCATTGGAGATCTGGCTATACGCCAGTGCTCGAACATCAGCGCGAACTTGGAATCCTTGCGCGAACCGTGAATATCTGCTGACTTGATGCCGTGCTCAACGCAGTCGCAGCGATGCACATGGGCTGTGAGTTAGGCAGCATGTTGGAAGAAGTCGAGGTGGCGCCAGGTCCGGTCCTCGGTATCGTGGGCCTTGCGGGGCTTTCCCGCAAATCAGGCAAGGAAAGAAAGATGCGCTCCTGAACTCAATCCGAATATCGAGCCTGCTTTTACTAAGGTCGAAGTCTAGAGACGCAACATCCCGTGGGGGCTGCAGTCCGCGTGTTGTCCGTAAAAGTTGTTTCGCGTCCATCCCTCTAATGGAACCTGACTACAGCCTCCATGAACCTCCCACCTACGCCTTTCAGTGATGAGCAATAAACGGGGCCCCTCTCAGGGCCCCATTCGCGCACCTCTGGGGTCTTCTACTTGGCGGCCAGGGCGAAGCGCTTGCTCACTTCGCTCCACTTGATGTTCTCCAGGAAGGCGCCGATGTAGTCGGGGCGCTTGATGCCGTAGTCGACCATGAACGCATGCTCCCAGCTGTCCAGCACCACCAGGAGGTCCTGGTCGATGGGCAGGCCGATGTGGTGCTCCGCCAGGAAGTAGGTGTGGAGCTTGCCATCCCGCCGGTTGCGGGTGAGGAGGGCCCAGCCGGGTCCACCCAGGGCGCAGGCCTTGAGGTCC
>CAZPUI010000824.1:0-2587 GCA_964589695.1 uncultured Solibacteraceae bacterium
TTCAGCGGCGGCATGAAGCGCCGCCTGAACCTGGCGGCGGCCCTGCTCCATGAGCCGAAACTCCTCATCCTGGATGAACCCACGGTGGGGGTGGATCCCCAGAGTCGCAACGCCATCTTCGAATGCCTGGAGCGTCTGAAGGCGGGCGGCATGGCCCTTCTCTACACCACCCACTACATGGAGGAGGCGGAGCGGCTCTGCGACCGCATCGCCATCATGGATGGGGGTCGGGTGCTGGCGGAGGGCACCCTGGCCGACCTGCTCCAGCGCCTGCCCGCCTCGGGCATCCTGGCCCTGGACCTGGACTCGCCCCCCGCCGAGGCTGCCCTTCAGCGCCTGGCGGCCCAGCCCTGCCTGCGCAGCGTGGCCTTCGCCCGGGGCCGCCTGCGCCTGGGGCTCGGGGACCTGCCCCGGGACACCCCCGAGGCCCTTCGGAGCGTGGCGGAGCTGGGGCTCGGGTGGACCCACCTGGAATCCGAACGGGCCAGCCTGGAAATGGTCTTCCTCGCCCTCACGGGGCGCAGCCTGAGGGACGCATGAATCCTGCCCTGAAAGCCTTGATCTCTGCGGACCTGCGGGCCTTCTTCCGGGACCGTCGCGCCCTCGCCATGAGCCTCCTGGCCCCCCTGGTGCTGGGGGCCTTCATGGGCTACTTCTTCAGTGGGGACACCCAGACGGCAACCCGTATCCGATGCCTGGTGCTGGATCTGGACCAGAGCAACCTCAGCCGGAATCTGGTCAAGGGACTCGGCGGCGACAAGGCCCTGGAGATGGTGCCCACCTCCCAGGAGGCCCAGGCCCGCACGGAGGTGCGCAAAGGCAGGGCCGCGGCGCTGCTCCTGGTGCCCCAAGGGTTTGGCGCAGGCGCCACCAAGAGCCTCTTCGGGGGTGGGACCAAGCCCACCCTCACCCTGGTGGTGGATCCCTCCAAGGCCACGGAGGCGGCCATGATCCGGGGCCTCCTGGCCCAGCACACCATGCAGAGCGTCTCCACCGAGGCCTTCTCCGGGGAAGGGGGGCTGAAGTCCCTGGAGTCCAGCCTCGAGGAGATGGGCACATCGGCCTCCCCGGAGGTGCGGTCGGCACTCCGGGGTCTCCATGGCAACCTGAAGCAGCTCCAGGGGGCCCAAAACCAGGGCGGTGCTTCTGCGGGGGGGCCGATGGCGGGGGGGCTGACCATGCCCTACGAACTGAAGGAGGAGGCCGTCACCACCCGGACCGGGACCACCTACAACGCCTATGCCCAGAGCTTCGGGGGCATGGGGGTGCAGTTCGTGCTCTTCATGGGGCTGGAGGCGGGCGTCGCCCTGCTGACCCTTCGGAGGAGCGCCCTGTGGAAGCGGATGCGTACGGCCCCCGTGGCCCGACGCACCTTCCTCACCGCCCGGATCCTCAGCGCCTCGATCCTGGCCGCCTTCCTGATGCTGGCCATCTTCGCCGTGGCCATCGCCCTGTTCGGAGTCCGCATCCACGGCAGCCTGGCGGGCTTCCTGCTGGTGGTCGTGGCCTTCTCCCTCTTCACCGGGGCCTTCGGAATGCTCATCGCCGCCCTGGGCCGCACCCCCGAGGCGACTCGGGGGCTTTCCATCATGGCCACCCTCTTCCTGCTCATGATCGGTGGAGCCTGGGTGCCGGCCTTCCTCTTCCCCCCCTGGGTGCAGAAGGCGAGTTTCATCTTCCCCACCCGCTGGGTCCTGGAGGGCATCCAGGCCATGACCTGGCCGGGTCTGCCCTTCTCCGCCGCCCTGGCCCCCCCGGGGGTCCTGGTGGGCGTCCCCCTGGGGCTGGGGGTCCTGGCGTACACGAGGTTCCCCTTCGATGACCAAGCCTGATCCGCAGACCCCCCGGCCCCTCACGGGGCTGGCCCTCTCTGGGGGTGGGTTCCGGGCCACCCTCTTCCACCTGGGGGCCCTGGTGCGCCTCAACGAACGGGGGCTGCTCCGGCGGCTGGACCTGGTGGCCAGCGTGTCCGGGGGCAGCATCCTGGCGGCCCTCCTGGCCACCCGCTGGAAGGCCCTGGTCTGGGAGGGGGAGGTGGCCACGAACTTCCAGGCCCTGGTGGTGGAGCCGGTGCGGGCCTTCTGTGGTTGCACTGTGGACGTGCCCTCCCTCGTGAAGGGGCTTCTGCCCTTAGGCGAATCCCCCGTGGCACGCCTGGAAAGGGCCTACGAGACCCGACTCTTCCCGGGGCTGCGTCTCTCGGACCTGCCCCGGCCCCTGCCCGGTCGGGTGCCGACCTTCCTGCTCCTGGCCACCAGCCTCCAGACCGGGGCCAGTGTGCGCCTGGCGCGGGATGGCATCCGGGACTACCACCTGGGGCACCTGCCTCTGGACCTGCCCCTGGCCCGGGCCGTGGCGGCTTCCTCCGCCTTCCCGCCCCTGTTTTCGCCCCTGGAGATCCCGGTGAATCCCGCCGCCTGGAAACCCCTGCGGGGGGCGAACCTCCACGGGGAGGCTGCCTTCAGGGAACGGCTGCTCCTCACGGATGGGGGCGTCTACGACAACCTGGGGCTGGAGCCCCTCCGCAAACGCTGCGCCACCCTCTGGGTGAGTGACGCCGGGGCACCCTTTGCCCCCGACCCGGAGC
>CAZPUI010000825.1:0-2586 GCA_964589695.1 uncultured Solibacteraceae bacterium
TATTCCTCTAGGAAAGTTGCCGCGGTGTATTGTCTTAGCCTCAACAATCCGCCTGCCTTCACGGCCTTCACTGCCACTCCGGCCATCATCGCCACCGGTGGCAGCAGCGTGCTCGCCTTCTCCTTCAGCGGCGGCACGGGCGTGGTCAACTGCGGTCACTAGCCCAAGTTCCGCCTTGCTCCCCCCATTTGGGCCTACTCGCGCAGAGTAGGCCCAATGTTTTGAATAGGGTGATTCAAAATGGTGTGATTCAGCCCAAGTTCCGCACCTATTTAAAAAACCATCTTTATTTTCAATCCAGACGCCTCGATTGAGCGACTATTTCCGAGGTGATTACGGATTGGTTTCAGGGCCAGATCCTGATGGGTGCCCGAGGCTCGGGGTCTATGTCCAGGTGGCGGTAGGTTTCCCCGACTCTTCGTTCGGGGGCGCTGCCTCTGCGGGTCGCAAGGGTGCGTTCGATCGCGGAAGGCGGACTCTATTCGGGTGAGGGATAGGTGCTCTGGCCAGAGTTCTTCCCGCCCTGGGTCCATCTTCCCCACATTGCCGATTGTCCGCGGCCGAGGTCCGGCGGGCGTCCACACCGATTCCACCAGCCGGTGGCTGACGAAGGCTTGTCACCCTATTTTGAAATATCTATAAAAACTCATTCAATTCCCCACGAATGGGCCCCGGTTCAATGTTTTCATGACAATGAATTAAAATTTTTATTCATCCAGCCCGCTTACCAGGTCCTGGCTAATTGTTAAGATTATCGTCAATATGACGATGAACGTAGTTCACTCCTGGGAGTCCCAATGGTCAAGCGCACGCTTTCCGGCTTGCTGTACCTGTGCTGTGTGTTCCTGGCGGGCCTTCTCTGCGCCCCGGGCCTGTTGGGCCAGGGACTCAAGGGACTGAAAGGGACGGGGAACCAGGGAGCACTGCCCACGGTGGGCAGGCAGGGCTTCAGGCCCCTGGCGGAGCGGCCCAATCTGCTGAACCTGGGCCGCCTGGGCATCCCCTTTGGCGAACCGCGACCCACCGCCCGGAAAAGCAGGCAGGGAACGGCGCCCCTGGCGGGAGGAGCGGCCAAGGCCGTGCGCAACGACTTCACGGGCGATGGCAAGTCGGACCTGATCTGGCGGAACGCCACCTCGGGGATGGTCTATGTCATGCCCATGCTCGGTACCGAGGTGCTACCGGGCGCGGTGGTGTGGACCGAGCCCGACACCAACTGGGTGATCGTGGGGAGCGGTGATCTGGATGGGGACAAGAAGGCCGATCTGGTGTGGCGCAATGCCTCCACCGGCATGGTGTACGGCATGCTGATGGACGGGCTGGCCATCAAGGGCGGCGGCGTGATCCATACTGAACCCGACACCCACTGGCAGATCCAGACCGTGGCCGACTTCGATGGCGATGGCATGGCCGACCTGCTGTGGCGCAACGACCAGACCGGCATGGTCTACCTCATGCCCATGAACGGCACCACCCAGCTCCCCGGGGCCGTGATCTGGACCGAGCCCGACGCCAACTGGCAGATCCTCGGCTCCGGCGACTTCGATGGGGACACCAGGGCCGACATCCTCTGGCGCAACCAGACCACAGGCATGCTCTACGTGATGCTGATGAACGGGACGGCCATCACCTCGGGCTCGGTGCTCTACACCGAGCCCGACACCACCTGGGTGCCGGTGGTGCTGGCGGACATCACGGGGGACGGCACCACGGACCTGGTGTGGCGGAACACGGTGAGCGGAATGGTCTACGCCCAGCCGATCCTGAATGCCGCCGTGCAGGCGGGCGTGATCATCCACACCGAACCGAACGCCGACTGGCAGATCGTCGCCACCGGGGACTTTGACGGGGATGGGAAGGACGATCTCGTCTGGGCAAACCGGACCACCGGTCAGGTGTACCAGATGCAGCTGAATGGCCCGGCCATCAAGACCGGCGCCATGATCTGGACCGAACCGGACACCACTTGGCAAATCCAGGTTGGGGGAACTCGCCTTCCCGTCGTCATCACGGCCCCCAGCATCACAGCCTTCACAGCCAGCCCGGCGACCATCGCCGCGGGCGGAGGGTCCACCCTCCACTTCGCCTTCAGCGGGGGCACGGGCTTCCTGACCCCCGTGAACACCGTGGTCACCAGCGGCAGCGACCTGTTTGTCAGCCCCACCACGACCACCACCTACACCTTGACGGTCACGGGTCCTGGCGGAGCCCCCGCCACGGCCCAGGTGACGGTCACCGTCGTCCCCGCGCCGGACGCAACCATCACCACCGGCCTGCCCAATGCGCCCTATGTGACGCAGAACACCTACTACTACAACGTCTCCGTGCCCAGTCAGGCGGGCTGCACCTACCAGTGGTCCTTCCGGAATGGGAATCCCACGGGGGCGACCTTCAATGGGGTCTCCACCAGCCGAACCGTCAGCTTCCGCAGTGGCGGTACCCTGGGCACCCTCACCCTGCAGTGTGTGGTGACCAATGCCACCTCTGGGCTTTCGGACACCAAGTCCGTGGCCCTGACCCTGGTGCCCTCACCCGCCATTCAGTCCTTCACCTCCAACCCGGTCCTGGTGAACCCAGGGGACAATC
>CAZPUI010000826.1:0-2584 GCA_964589695.1 uncultured Solibacteraceae bacterium
GAGCGCACGGGGGGGCCACCCCCCCCATGCCTCCGCCCGCCTCTGGGACGATGCGGTCACCGACCTCCGCGCCACCCGCGCCGCCCTGGCCGCCAGCCTGGCCACCACCCTGAACGCCCCCCTCGGGGACACCCGACCCGGGGTCTACCGGTTCTGACAATGGGGAGGTACTGCGTGAAGGATGGATCAGGAGGACCTAGCGCGAAGAGCCCAGCGCGGATACAGGCTGTAACCAAAAGGATTTTCAACACGGAGAACGCCGAGAACACTGGGGACACGGGGATTCTTGAGCCATGGAATCCACACCCGCAGTTAAGTTACTTCCGGACCCCGGCTTCCTGGCCTGGTTCCAGGAGGGGCAGAGCCGGGGGAGCGCACACGTGTTCTCCAAGGCTCCGCCCCTCCTGGAATGCGCGCGGCACCGCCGCACGCCCCGCGCACGCGGGCAGGCCGGGAAGCCTTGAACCGAGTTGCCACGACAGCCTTCGCGCCTTGATCTGCTGAACCATGCACCGACTCACACCTTCCAAGAACTCTCCGTGCTTTCTCCGTGTCCTCATGCCACGCATGCGTGGCATCTCCGTGTTTAAATTCTTGAAAACACAAACGTTGCCAAGACCCCAAACTTCGCACCTGCCCACGACCCCAAGGCCGTGACGGTCGTGCAGAGCAACTCATCCGACAAACCCCCCGTTCATCTTCCCCGTGAGGCTCCAAGTGCACCGTGACCTGATCCGCATTGCCAATGCCGGTGGCTACTGGGGGGACGATCCCTATGCGCTGCGCCGGCAGGTGCTGGGGGCCCTGCCCCTGGACTACATCTCCATCGACTTCCTGGCGGAGGTCACCATGAGCATCCTGCAGAAGCAGCGGCTCAAGGATCCGAAGGCGGGCTATGCCCGGGACTTCGTGACCCAGGTGGGTCCCCTGCTGAAGGAGGTGCTGGACCGGCGCATCACGATCATCACCAACGCTGGGGGGGTGAATCCCCTGGCCTGCGCCGAGGCCCTGGGGGAGGCCGCCCGGGCCCAGGGACTCGCCCTGCGGGTGGCGGTGGTGGACGGGGACGATATCACGGCGCGCATGGCGGAGCTGCGCGGCACCGGCGTGGACTTCCGCAACCTGGAGACCGGCGAGGCCTTCGACCCCATTGCGGATCGGGTGCTGTCGGCCAACGCCTATTTCGGGGCCCAGCCCGTGGCGGAAGCCCTGAAGGGGGATCCCCACATCGTGCTCTGTGGCCGGGTCACGGACACGGGCATCACCCTGGGGGCCATGATCCATGCCTTCGGCTGGGCCCTGGACGACTGGGATCGCCTGGCCTCGGGCATCGTGGCGGGCCACCTCATCGAGTGCGGCGCCCAGTCCACCGGGGGCAATTTCACGGACTGGCCCAAGGTGCCCTCCTTCCTGGACATGGGCTATCCCATCGTGGAATGCCGGCCGGATGGCAGTTTCACCCTCACCAAGCACCCCGGCAGCGGAGGCCTGGTGAGTTGTGCCACGGCCCGGGAACAGCTCCTGTACGAAATGGGCCACCCCCGGAGCTACCTCACCCCCGATGTGATCGCCGACTTTTCCACGGTCCAGCTGGCCCAGGAGGGGCCCGACCGGGTGCGGGTGTCCGGGATCCAGGGGCGCCCCCCCACGGACCTGCTGAAGGTGAGTGTGGCCTACGCCGACGGGTACAAGACCAGCGGGGCGCTCATCGTGTCCGGCCCCGACGCCCGGGCCAAGGCGGAGGTCTTCGCCCGGACCTTCTGGGCCCGCTGTGCCGGGGAGCACGCGTCCTTCGACGCCACCCTGACGGAGTATGTGGGGGACGATGCCACCCATCGGGGCCTCACCCCCACCCACCGGGCCAGCGAGATCTACCTGCGCCTCTCGGCCCGGAGCCGGGACCGGCGTCCCCTGGAGGTCTTCCGCAAGCTCCTGCCCGCCCTCATCCTGTCCGGCCCCTCGGGGGTGGCGGTCACGGGGGGCGCCCCGGCCATCTCCGATGTGGTGAGCTACTGGCCCGCCCTCATGCCCCAGGCCGGGGCACCCGGCAGGGTGCGCACCTTCGACCTGGGGGCGGAAGGCTTGGCGCCTTGGGGCGAAGCCAAGGTCATGGCCTGGGTGCCCACGGGGGGAAGCCCGGACCTGGACACGCCCCCCGAGGACCCCTGGACCTGGGAGGGTCCTGCCGAACCCACCCTCCGGGTGCCCCTCATGCGCCTGGCCCACGCCCGCAGCGGCGACAAGGGGGACACGGCCAACATCGGCCTCCTGGGCCGATCCCCCCAGTGCTACGCCTGGCTGCGGGACCACGTCGACGCCGCGCAGGTGCAGGCCTGGTTCCAGGGCATCTGCCTGGGAAGGGTGGAGCGCCATGCCGTGCCCAACCTCTGGGCCCTCAACTTCCTGCTGGGGGCCACCCTGGGGGGCGGAGGCACCCTGAGCCTCTTCCTCGACGCCCAGGGCAAGACCCTCTCCCAGGCCCTGCTGCGCTGCGAGGTGGAGGTCCCCGCGGCCCTGCTGGACACCATCGCCCCTGAGGATGCCCCCTGTGGAGGTGAACTGTGCTGATCCCCGCTTTTCCCTT
>CAZPUI010000827.1:0-2582 GCA_964589695.1 uncultured Solibacteraceae bacterium
GGACTCGGCGTCCTCGTGGGGGCCATGGGCGTCTACATGGCCCTGCGCCATTCCGCCCTGCACCTCCAGCGGGATCTGGGGCAGGGCTTCAGCCTGGAGATCCTCGGGGCCCACACCTATGTCTGGTCCCTGCTCATCTACTGGAGCTGCATCGTGGTCATGGGCCTGCTGCTGCTCATGCTCAAGGAGGGCGAACTCCAGGGAGGGGTGAAGGACTTGAGCCGCCTGGGGCGCATCGCCCTGGGCTCCCTGGTGGTGGTCCTGGCCGCCAATGCCCTGCAGGCCTTCGTGAGCGCGGGCCCCCCGCCCTTCGTGGGCCCCGGGGACCCCATCCGCTACAGTTGGAACCCCAAGCACTGGGCCTGGACCTTCGAGGAATACCACGGTGCCACCGTGTCCCTGCGGGGCAATTGGAGCATCCCCAAACCCGACCTGAGTGCCCTTCCCAGCGACCCCACCCAGGGTCCCTTTCAAAACCTGACGTTGCGCCCCGTGGCCCGCTGGATTCAGCTTCCGGACCTGCAGGGACGCCCCGGCGATCTGGCCTACGATGCCCCGCGGGACCGCTTCATGGTCGTCACCGGGGATCACCGGGTGGCCCTGCTGGAGGGCGATCTGGCCAAACTCCAGCGCTGGACCCGGCTGGATCCCGGCTTCTCCGTGGACCTGGGCCTGGGTTTCGTGGGCGCGGCCCTCCAGGGCGAGGAACTGGTGGCCATGGCGGAGAACAAGAGCTGGGTCAGTCTGAAGGAAGCCGGCCCGGGAGCCCCGGAGAGCTGGCGCCATTTCCTGGAGAACCGCGGGGCCTTCCAGGAAACGGGCCGTGGTCGCTTCAGCAGCCTGCGGGGAAGGATGAACTACGTGTCCGCCCTGACCTTCGATCCCGCCTGGGGCTTCCTGTGCGCCACCCTGCCCAACCCCAAGCGAAAGGCCCTGGTCCTTTCTCGCTTCGACGCCAGGGACAGGGTGTTGACGGAAGAGTACATCCCCACCCTGGCTCCGGAGGCCCCCACCCTGGCCGCGGGCCGCAGCCTGGCGGACCTGGCTCCGTCGGGCCTGGCCATCCAGGAGGGTCGCCTGCTCATCCTGAGCGCAGCCTACAGCACCGTCCTGGAGGTGGACCTGGTGACACGGCGCATCACGGGTGCCTGGGGCATCCCGGGACTGAACCAACCCGTGGGCCTGGCGGTCCGGCAAGGCCAGATCCACGTGCTCTGCGGGGACGGCAGGGTGGCAGTGCTGCACTGAACGGGGGGATGCCGCGCATGGGCGGCATCCCGGCCCCACCGTGGCCTCGGATCCACGTGTTCCGCCACAAGGTGACTGGGCCGAACCCGGGCATCGCGTCCGGCTTGACCCAACCTCGCATTGCGAGGTTAATGGGGATAACCTCCGGAGTTCCCCATGCTCAGCCGACGTGAACTGCTCCAGTTCGGTGCCCTCTCCGGATTCGCCCTGGGCGGCCTTCGTAGCCTGGGCGCCCAGGCCCCCCAGGAGGGCGCGCCCCGCCTGCGGAACATGGTGGAGGGGGTCAAACCCCTGGGGCCCGAGGACTTCGAAGCGCGCCAGGAAAAGGCCCGGCGGCTCATGGCCCAGCAGGGCATGGACGGCCTCTTCCTCATTGGCAGTCCCGACATGGTCTATTTCACCCAGCTCACCAGCTGGGTGAGTGAACGGACCACGGGGGTGATCCTGAACCGCAAGGGACGACCCATCTGGGTGGTGCCCGACTTCGAACGCCCCATGTGGATGGAGAAGATCCCTTCCAGCCACGAGGTACGGTCCTGGAAGGAGCATGAGAGCCCCTATCGCCTCATCGGCCGCGTGATGACCGACCTGGGGGCGGCCTCGGGCAAGCTGGGTCTGGGGGCCCAGGTGCGCAGCTTCCAGGTCCAGGGGCTCCGTCGGGATGCACCGGGGCTGAACCTGGTGGATGGTGCACCCGTCACCGAAGGCTGTCGGCGGGTGAAGGATGCCAAGGAACTTGCGTTCATGGACCTGGCCAACCGCATCACCAAACTGGCGTACCAGGCGGGCCTCACGAACTTCCGGGAGGGCATGGCCACGGCCGAGGTCAGCGCCGCCATCGCCGCCGCCCACCGGCAGATGGGGGTGAGCGGCAGCGGGGGTCCCTCCTTCGGCCTCAACACCGCCTTCCCCCACGGTTCCAGCGTGGTGCGGCGCCTGGCCAAGGGCGACGTGATCCTGGTGGATGGCGGCTGCAGCGTGCAGGGCTACAGCTCCGACATCAGTCGGACGGTGGTCTTCGGGCCCCCCACCGACAAGCACCGTCGGGTCTTCGAGGTCCTGGTGAAGGCCCAGCAGGCCGTGCTCAAGGCGGCCAGGGTGGGGGCCACCTGCGGATCCGTGGATGACGCCGCCCGACGGGTGGTGGAGGACGCAGGCTTTGGTCCCGAGTACCAGTACTTCGCCCACCGCGTGGGTCATGGCATCGGGATGGAGGGCCATGAAGCCCCCTACTTGGTGAAGGACAATCCCCTGAAGCTGGAAGCGGGGATGACCTTCAGCAACGAGCCCGGCATCTACATCTACGGCGAGTTCGGCGTCCGCATCGAGGACTG
>CAZPUI010000828.1:0-2580 GCA_964589695.1 uncultured Solibacteraceae bacterium
CTTCCGCCCCGAGTTCCTCAACCGCATCGACGAGGTGGTGACCTTCCGGGCCCTGGCCCAGGCGGATATCCAGGCCGTTGCCCACATCCAGATGGCCCGGGTGGAGAACCTTCTGGAGGGGCGGCGCGTGGGGCTGGAGGTGGCGGAGGAGGCCTATGCCTGGCTGGCGAAGGAGGGCTTCGATGCCCAGCTGGGGGCACGACCCCTCAAGCGCCTCATTCAGGGGGTGGTGGTCAATCCCCTCTCCCGCATGGTGCTCCAGGGCCGCCTGGCCCCGGGCTCCCTGGCGCGGGTGGGGGTGAAGGACGGCGAGCTGGTGGTGGAGGCGGCGAGCCTGCAGTGACGTGAAACCACCTGCTGCATTGCCTTGGGGTCAGGTGGGTGGGCAAGGATGTGGGGAGTCCCGGGTCCTACCGGGTCAACCTGAAGCATGCAATGGCGGCGGTTGGTCACGCCTCCGCTCGAACCGTGATCCCCAGGCGCGGCGCGCGGAGCCTGCCGACTTCGTCTGCGCCTTCAGTTTTTGAGACCCCTGAAGGCCTAGGGATGCTCTTTTGATGTCGCCTTGGGGTGGGCGGGTGCCTCCAAGACGTACCCATGTTCCGTGGCCCAGGCCCCCAGGGCTTGGGCCGCCTGTTTGAATCCGTACCCGGCGAGGTGCTGTTCCACGGCATCCAGGCCCGGGCGATGGGCCTCCGGGCACCTGGCCCGAAGGTCGGACAGCCGCGAACTGGACCGCGGGTCCCGTTTTCGAAGGTGCTCCGAAAGGTCCTGCAGGACCGCCAGGAGCTCCTCCGCGCGGGTTTCCACCAAGGGGCTGGAGGGTTCCTCGACGGGGTCGTTGGGCGTTTCGGCCAGGGTCTGGGCCGCGGCCAAGGCACTTTCCAGTTCCGCGCGCAGGGCCTGCCAGGAGGCTTCTTCCGGGACCTGTTGGGCCCGCAACTGCGATTCCAGGACCTGGGCGAGGTCAAAGAGCCTGCGGGCCGCGAGGTTGCCCGCCACCCCCTTCAGGGCATGGACCGTGCGTTCCAAGGTCTCGACATCCTGGGAGGAACGCAGGGCCTGGATGCGGGCCCATGTCTCGCCCTCGGTTTCCACAAAGGTCCTCAACAGCCGCATGTAGAGCGGCCGATTCCCTGCCATGCGCAGAATGCCCCGGCGTACCTGGAAGGGACCCTCCTGGGCCTCCGCCTCCCCAGGATCCGGAACCTCCCTGGGTAGGTCCACGGGAGGGGTCTCGGTCCGGCCCTTCACCCAGGATGCCAGGACCCGCAGCAGCTTCTCTGGCTCGATGGGTTTGCTCACAAAGTCGTTCATGCCCGAGGCCAGGCAGGCTTCCCGGTCCTCCGCCGTGGCGTGGGCCGTCATGGCGATGATGGGAAGTTGGCTGTGGATGGATTTCTCCCGAATTCTTTCCGTGGCGGCATAGCCATCCATGTCGGGCATTTGGATATCCATGAGCACCGCGTCGTAGCGTTGGGTGTCCACCATCCGGATCGCTTCCTGGCCCGAACCGGCAATGTCCACCCGGAGCCCTGCGTGCTCCAGGATCCCCTGGGCCACTTCCTGGTTGATGACATTGTCCTCGGCCACCAAGACCCGGACACCCTTCAGCACGGAGCCTTGGACGGAAGGTTCAGGGGGCTGCAGGGGGTGGGAGGGTCCACCTTCGTGGCCCAAGGTCTCGAGGATCGTGTTGAGGAGCAGGGAGGGATTCACGGGCTTGATCAGGAAGGCCTCGATCCCTTCCTTGTGGGCCTGGCGCCGGACCTCCTCACGGCCAAAGGCCGACACCATGATGATGGTGGGGAGGGCGCTCAGGGATGGATGGGACCTTATCCTCCGGGCCACCTCGAAACCATCCATCCCAGGCATCTGCCAGTCGAGGAGCACAAGGCGGAAGGGCGCTTCATCGGCCCCCGCCGTGAGCATATCCAGGGCCTGGGGGCCGGAGTCCGCGGCGCGGGCTTCGAAACCCATGGCTTGGAGCTGATGGACACAGGCCTCCCGGACCACGGCCTGATCGTCCACCACGAGGATCCTGAAACCCCGAAGATCCGGGGGCACCGTCCTGCCCTGGAGGGGGCCCTCGTCCAGGGCAGGAAAGGCCAGGGTGAAGGCGAAGGTGCTGCCGACGCCCGGGGTGCTCTCCAGGAGGATCTCCCCACCCATGAGCTCCACCAGCCGTCGGCAGATGGTCAGGCCCAGGCCCGTGCCACCGTACTTGCGGCTGGTGGAGCTGTCGGCCTAGGAGAAGGGTTGGAATAGCCTCGCTTGCTGGTCCTTCGATAGGCCAATCCCGGAGTCCGTGACCGAAAAGCGGATCCTGACCTGCCCCGGATCCTCCCCTACCCCTGTGACACCCAGTCGGACATACCCGCGGTCCGTGAATTTGATGGCATTGCTCAACAAATTGATGAGCACCTGGCTCAGCCGCATGGTATCGCCCTTGAGCCGCGTTGGCAGGGGGCCTTCCGTGGCCAGCACCAGTTCGAGGCCCTTCTCCTGGGCCTTGAGGGTGAAGAGGTCCAGCACGCCATCCAGGCATTCCTGGAGGGTGAAGGTGGATTGATCCAGGCT
>CAZPUI010000829.1:0-2574 GCA_964589695.1 uncultured Solibacteraceae bacterium
GGTGCGCCTGCATTCGGGCAAGGAGTTCGGGTTTCGCATCGAATCCCTGAAGGCCCGGGAGGAGCTGGTGTGGACCCTCACCGGGTTCCTGAAACAAGCCCGGCTGGTGCAGCGCCTGGAGCCCTCGGACCTTGGGACCCGGCTCCACCACACCGTGGAGGTCCAAGGGCTCCTGGCCTGGCTCAGCCCCTGGTTCCGAAAGGGGCGGTTAAGACTGGCCCTGCCGGCGAGCATGCGCAAGCTGGCACGGGTGGCCGCCGAGGGCCAGCCATGACGTGCGAAAGGTGCACCCTGCTGAGGGTGGCTTTGGGCTAGGGCAGGCAGGGCTTCAGGCAGGTGAAGCGGCAGGTCCGATCGCAGGTGTCGCAGGAATCGCAGGTCGCCCCACCGCAGGTATAGCCATTGCACGTTGCGCAGCTGACCCAGCAGCTATTGCAGGATCCCTGGCAGGACACGCAGGTCACCAGTGCGGTGGGGCACACATCACATTCCGACTGGAAACAGGAGAGGTCCCTGGAGGTGGTGGGGCAGGTGCGGGTGACACCACCCACAACCTGGGTGGTCTCCTCCTGCAGGGAGAGGATGTTTTCTTTGTGGATCTGAAGGCGACGGATGGCCATGGATGCCTCGCTCGTGGTTGGAGTGATGTGGATGGATGTTCGTGAGAGGGTCGTTAGGAATGGGTTTGTTCGAAACCATACTCCTTATGCTTCAGTGATTGAAGCATACGAAAATCATGTTTCTTGGGATCCCGAGGGAAGGCTAGCACTTGAAATTGGTTCGATCAACCATGTAAAAGTGTCTTGTTTTAAAAGGTGATATTTCTATTTTGTGCCAAAAATCAAGTCCTTAGCGGGCTTGATTTTGTGCTAAATCTTAAATATTGCGTTTTTCGATTTACATCACCCTCTTCCAGGGGCGGATCCTGAATTCCCCTTCATGGGTCAAGGGTCGGGGTTCATGCGCAAGCTCTCCGCACACGGGCTGATTTGCTCCCCTGCCTGCGACAGGTAAGGATTCGCCGGAGCCTCCCCAGCCTCCGGGATATCCACATGGGGTTGGGAGATCCAACCTGAGGACTCCCATGGGGGGCGCTTATCCCCCCCAGCCCACAAACCGTACCCTGTGGAAGGTCACTGGGCCCATCGGGCAATCGTGGAAGGCGCCGCTCCCTAGACTGGGCAGGTCCCTTCGAGGAGCCTCCCATGCCCACCCCCAACGTCTACCGTCCCGCCCAACTGCTGGCGCTCCTGACCACGGGTCTCATACTCGCCTGTGGAGGGGGCGGTGGAGGCACCTCCCCCGAACCTCCACCCCCGCCCCCGGCCATGATCTGGCAATCCATGGCCCCAGCCCCCACGGGTAGCCGCGGACCCGTGGCCTTCGCCGTGAACGGCGCGGCCTACGTGGTGACGGGTTCGGGCACCTTGGACGTTGATCCCAACAGCAAGGTCTGGAAATTCGAACCCGCCACCAACACGTGGACCGTGCGACGTCCCTTTCCGGGCATGGCCTCCTTGGATGGCCTGGCCTTCGCGGTGGGCGGCAAGGGCTATGTGGTCTTCGGTCACAACAACAGCACCACCAACCTGGTGCGCTCCCGGGAGTGCTGGGAGTACGAGCCGACCACGGACACCTGGACCCGCAAGGGAGATTTTCCGGGCAGCGGGCGCTCCGGGGTGAGCAGTGTGGTGGTGGGCCAGAAGGCCTACTGCTACAGCGGCTCGGACCTCAATTGGCAGCAGCCCCTCAAGGAACTCTGGGTCTACGAACCCGCCACCGACACTTGGACCCGCAAGGCGGACGGACCCGAGGGGAGTTTCCTGCCTTCCGCCTTCGGGATCGGCACCAAGGCCTATTTCATGATGGGGGACCGGAGCCATTGGGCCTTCCTGGAATACGACACCAGCACGGACACCTGGACCCGCAGGAAATCCTTCCCGGGGACCGCAGGGTGGGGCGCCCTGGGGCTGGCTTTGGGGAGCAAGGGCTACCTGTGTTCAGGGGCGAAGGCGGTCAACCCCCAGGTGGACTGCCAGGAGGTCTGGGAGTATGACCCTGCCACGGATGCCTGGACCCGCAAGCCGGATACGGAAGCCCCGGGCCGCGTCATGGCCGTGGGGTTCGTGCTGGACAGCCACCTCTACATCGGTCTGGGTGCTGGCATCACCTCACGCAACCATGCCGACCTCTGGCGCTGGCGGCCGGGCCAGTAGGACCGATAGGAGGCGGAGGACATTGCGGAGTCAAGCCTGCGAAGGTTCTGCACTCCCCCAAGGCCAATTACCGCCAGCTCTCCACCCTCCTCCCCAACGCCCCCAGCACTTCCTCCGCGGCCCGCAGTCCGTGGTCCTGGCTCTCCTCGAAGAGGGCGAATCCGGACAGATCGTGGTGGGCGAAGTGGATGCCCTCAAAGGCCTGGCGGGCCTTCTCCAGGTCGGGGCTCCAGAGGAGGCCCGGCCGGGGGCGGCACATGGCGTGGGCCCAGCGCATGGCGTCGATACGGGTGATGTGCTGCACCAGGTCGGGGTGGGCCTGGCTGAGGTCCTCCACGATGAGGGTGGCCACATCGTG
>CAZPUI010000830.1:0-2569 GCA_964589695.1 uncultured Solibacteraceae bacterium
TGGGCGCCCAGGGCCGGGTGGTGGCCATGGATGTGCAGCCGGGCATGCTGGCCCGGGTGGGGGTCAGGGTCCAGGCGGAAGGCTTGACCTGGGTCGACAGGTTAGAGGCGGGACTGGGCGAAGGACGGCTGATGGGTAGTTTCGATCGGGCCCTTCTGGTTGCGGTGTTGGGCGAAATTCCTGCCCAGGAGAAGGCCATGGAGGAACTCTTCCGGGTCCTTCGACCCGGAGGACGTCTGGTCGTGGCCGAACTTGTGTTCGATCCGCACTTCCAGTCCAGGAGCAGGGTGACCCGGCTGGCGGAGGCCGCGGGCTTCCGGCTCGGAGCCTTCCATGGCCGTCCCTGGGCCTATGTCCTGCTGCTGGAAAAACCTGGAGATGCTGAATCCTGAGGCGGCGTCCCAGGTCTGGATCGCATCGCCATCGAGGCCCCTGTCGACCTTTTCCAAGCTGTGGGATCCTGGGCCCGGAGATGACCCATGCGCCTGATGCCTGCCTGCCTGACCCTGCTGCTCGTGGCCTCGGCTTCCGAAGCCGCCGACAAGCGTGCCTTCGCCATCGAGGACCTGTACCGCCTGAAGGGCATTTCGGGATTGAACCTTTCGCCGGACGGGAAGCGGCTCCTCTTCCAGGTGAGTACCCAGGATCTGAAGAAGGCCACACGCAATACCGACCTCTGGATGCTGGAATTGGGCAGCGGCGCCCTGAAGCAGCTCACCTTCACGGAACGTTCGGAGTTCTCGCCCTTCTGGTCCGGGGATGGCAAGGCCATCTTCTTCCTGAGTGGGCGGGAAGGGGGAACCCAGCTCTGGACCATGGACGCCTCCGGGGGAGAGGCCCGTCGGGTGACCTCCTTCGAGCCCGGCGTGGGCTCGCCCCAGTTGCTGCCGGGGGGAAACCAGGTGGTCTTCAGTGCCACGGTCTTTCCCGAAGCCATGGCGGACGGGGCCAAGAACGCAGCCCTATCCGCCAATTTGGAAAGGGGTGCCACCCAGGCCCACCTCGCCGATGGCCTTTTGTACCGCCATTGGACGGAGTGGCGGGACTTCCAGTACACCCACCTCTTCAAGGCCACCTTCGGCGGGGGCGTGGAGGCCCTGACCTCGGGCAAGCAGGACTTCCCGGGCTACGGCCAGGCCTTCGCCCTCAGCCCCGATGGCAAGGAACTCTGTGTCGTGACCAACATGGAAGCCGTGGGGGCTACCTCCACCAATACCGACCTCTTCCTGGTGAGCCTGGAGGGGGATCGCACCCCTCGGCGCATCACGGACAACCCGGCGGCGGATGGGGACCCCGTCTACAGTCCTGATGGCCGGTACCTCGCCTACCGCCTGCAGCGGCGTCCCGGGGCGGAGTCGGACCGCTGGCTGCTGGCGGTGTACGACCGCACCCACCGCACCCACCGGGTGCTCACGGAGGCCATCGACAACTGGGTGGAGCACCCCACCTGGTCAGCGGATGGTCGCCACCTCTGGTTCACGGTTCAGGAAAAGGGGCGCACCCCCCTCTGTCGGGTGGAGGTGGCCACGGGCCGGGTGGAGCGGATGCTGGAGGGCCAGACCCTGCGGGAGTTCGCGGTGGCCCCGGACCAGGGTTCCGTGGTCTTCACCGCCAGCCGCGTGGGGGAACCGGTGGAGGTCTTCAGGGTCCAGGTGCCAACGAAACAGTCGACCCAGCTCACGACCTTCAACGCGGCTGTGGCCAAGGAGGTGGACATTCGGCCCGCGGAGGAACTGTGGGTGAAGGGCGCGGAGGGCAAGGATATCCATGTCTTCGTGGTGAAGCCCCACGGCTTCGACCCCTCCAAGAAATACCCCCTGGTGATGAACGTCCATGGGGGGCCCCAGATGCAGTGGACGGACAGCTTCCGGGGGGACTGGCAGGTCTATCCTGGGGCGGGCTACGTGGTGGCCTTCCCCAACCCCCACGGTTCCACGGGCTATGGTCAGGCCTTCACCGATGCCATCAGCGGGGACTGGGGGGGGCGCTGCATCACCGATGTGCTGAAGGTGGCGGACCACCTGGCCAAGTTGCCCTACGTGGATGAAGAACGCCAGGGCGCCATGGGCTGGAGCTGGGGTGGCTACGCCATGATGTGGCCGGAGGGCACGCCCACGCCCTTCAAGGCCCTGGCAGCCATGATGGGGGTGTACGATCTCCGCTCCATGCACGGCGCCACCGAAGAACTCTGGTTCCCCCAGTGGGATCTCAAGGGCACCCCCTGGGACAATCCCACGGGCTACGAGAAGGTGAACCCCTCGAGCCGCGTGAAGGCTTACAAGACCCCCTGTTTGGTGATCACCGGGGAGCGGGACTACCGGGTGCCCTACACCCAGAGCCTTCAGTTCTTCACGGACCTCCAGCTCATGAAGGTGCCCAGCCGGCTGATCGTGTTCAAGAACGACGGGCACTGGCCCGATGACCTCACCTCCATGCCCACCTACTACAACGCCCACCTGGAGTGGTTCCAGAAATGGCTCGGGGGCGGCAAAGCGCCCTGGTCCACGGAGGATCTGGTGAGGAACCAGGCCTGGTAGCGATGCCTCATTTTTGCCGCATCTGCCGGTGC
>CAZPUI010000831.1:0-2569 GCA_964589695.1 uncultured Solibacteraceae bacterium
CCTCCGCCGGGCCTGCGAGGCCCCGACGGTTGCGGAACTGGCGGCTCGCCTCGGTCCCCTTCTGCAGGGGGAAGCCCCGGGGGATGCCGAGGCCCGCGCCATTCCCTTGGTCCCCCGGACCAGGCCCTGCCCCTGTCCTTTGCCCAGCAGCGGCTGTGGTTCCTGGATCAGCTGGAGGGGCCCAGCCCCACGTACAACATGCCCGGGGTGCTGGAACTCACCGGGGACTTGGACCTGGGAGCGCTGGGGGCCGCCCTGGCGGAAATCCCCCGGCGCCACGAGGCCCTGCGCACCTGCCTGGTGGCCCAGGAGGGAGAACCGGTGCAGGTCATCCTGCCGCCTGGACCTCTGGCTCTGGAGGTCCTGGATCTGCGCCTTGAAGCCGACCCGGAGGCCGAGGCGCGCCGCTGGGCGGAGGTGGAGGCCACCACCCCCTTCCACCTCGCCTGCGACGTGCCCCTGCGCTCCCGGCTGCTGCGCCTTGGGGACCAGAGCTGGACCCTGCTCATCACCCTCCACCACAGCGCCGCGGACGGCTGGTCCATCGCCCTCTGCATCCGGGAGCTGGTGGCCCTGTACTCCGCCTTCCGGGAGGGCCGACCTTCCCCCCTGCCGGAACTGGCGATCCAATACGCCGACTTCGCCCACTGGCAGCGACAGTGGCTGTCGGGGGAGCGCCTCCAGCAGCACCTGGACCACTGGCGCCCGAGGCTGGCGGGGGCCCCGGAGTGCCTGAATCTCCCCACGGATCGGCCGCGCCCCGCCCTGCAGAGCTACCAAGGCTCGGTGGTGACCTTCACCGTGGAGCCGCGGCTCACGGCCCAGCTCCAGGACCTGAGCCGCCGGTCCGGGGCGACGCTGTTCATGACCCTCCTTGCCGCCTGGGCCACCCTCCTGGGGCGCTACTCCGGGGAGGAGGACCTGGTCATCGGCTCCCCGGTGGCCAACCGCACCTGCAGCGCCATCGAGCCCCTCATCGGCTTCTTCGTCAACACCCTGGCCCTGCGGACGGACCTGTCCGGGGAACCCACCTTCCTGGAACTGCTGGGACGCCTGCGCACCACCTGCCTGGAGGCCTACGCCCACCAGGAATTGCCCTTCGAGGCCCTGGTGGAATCCCTGGGCATGGGCCGGAACCTGGCCCACAGCCCCCTGTTCCAGGTGATGTTCGTGCTGCAGAACACCCCCCAGGAAGTTCTGCAGCTGCCGGGGCTGGCGATCACGCCCACCAGCAGCCCTTGGACGGTGGCCAAGTTCGACCTCACCCTGTTCATGACCGAGACTTCGAACGGTCTCGACGCCACCCTGGAATACGCCACGGACCTCTTTGACCGCACCACCATGGAGCGCCTGGTGGGCCACTTCCGGACCCTCCTGGGGGCGGTGGTACAGGACCCCTCCCAGCGGATTTCCCATCTGGACCTGCTGCCCCCGGGGGAGAAACGACAGCTGCTGACGGACTGGAATGCCACGGACACCCCCCTGGAAGCCCTCTGCGTCCACCACCTCGTGGAGGCCCAGGCCCGACGCACCCCGGACGCCCCCGCCCTGGTGTGCGAGGGCAACACCCTCACCTACGCCGACCTCAATGCCCGGGCCAACCGCCTGGCCCAGGCCCTCATCGCCCGGGGCGTCCAGCCCGATGACCGTGTGGCCCTGGCCCTGGACCGCTCCCCCCACCTCATCGTGACCCTCCTGGCCATCCTCAAGGCCGGGGCCGCCTATGTGCCCCTGGATCCCACCTATCCCAGGGACCGTCTGGCCTACATGCTGCAGGACTCCTGCGCGAAGCTTTTGATCGTTGCGAATCGGCGCCAGGAACTGTCGCACCTCCTGGAGCCCGTGCTGGCCCTGGAGGAGGATGGCGACGCCATTGCAGGGATGCCGGATTCCAACCCCCAGCGCCCCGTGACGGCCGAGCACCTGGCCTATGTGCTGTACACCTCCGGAAGCACGGGAAAACCCAAGGGCGTGGCCATGCCCCACGGGCCCCTGGCCAACCTCATCGCCTGGCAGCTGGTGCACACCCAGGGCAACGACGGTCGCACCCTCCAGTTCACCACCCCCAGCTTCGATGTGTCCTTCCAGGAGATCTTCAGCACCCTGGCGGCGGGGGGCTGTCTGTATCTCATCCACGAGGACACCCGCCGGGACAGCTTCGAACTCCTGCGGTTCCTGGACGAACACCGCATCCAGCGGCTGTTCCTGCCCTATGTGGCCCTGGCGGCCCTGGGGGAGGCGGCCCTCCAGGGGAAGACCCTGCCCCGGGCCCTGGCCTGGGTGTTCACCGCCGGGGAACAGCTGCGCATCACCCCCGCCCTGGCGGCGTTCTTCCGGGGCACCGGGGCCCGGCTGGCCAACCACTATGGCCCCACGGAAACCCATGTGGTGACGGCCCATGACCTTGGGGAGGACGTGGACCAGTGGCCCCTGCTGCCCCCCATCGGCGGCCCCATCGCCAACACCCGGGCGTACGTCCTGGACCGCCCACGGCAGCCCGGGACCCTGGGCTGGCCGGGGGGCCAGGACCGGGGAGCCCTGTGTCCCTCCCGAGGGCACCTCAACCCAC
>CAZPUI010000832.1:0-2569 GCA_964589695.1 uncultured Solibacteraceae bacterium
CCTTGGCACTGACACCCACCAACGCCAAGCTTTACGATGGACTGGGCAATGCACTATGGCTTCAGGGAGAGGCCGAGGCCATGGCGGGACGGGACCCCGAGCCGCTCTACCGCAGGGCCATGGAGGTTCTGGACCGGGGACTGGCCCAGAACCCCCGCCACCCCAACCTCCAGACCAGCCTGGTGGAACTGGGCCTCCAGTGGGCCAGGGCCCGCATCACTGCTGACCGGAACTGTGCGGAGCTGCTTGAAAAGGTGGAAGCTTGGATTTCCAACGCGCCGAAGCGTGACTGGACCTTTTCCTATTTCCGAGGGCTTTTTCATGGGTGCCAAGCGGTTCAATCGGCTCGCCGCGGCGTGTCCTTTGAACCGGAACTGACCCGCGCCCTCCAGAGCCTCCAAGAGGCGGAACGACTTAGCCCAAGGTCCTACCACGTGGGAGTCGCCCGTGCCGACCTCGTCCTCTGGCTCCATGAGTCCGGTTACCCGCAACCAGAGGCCTTTCGGAGCGCCGTCGCGAGCCTGAATCGGCTCGGTGAAAAGAACCCCCGCCAGGCAGAAGTTCTCTTTGCGCAGGCTCGCTTGGGATGGAGGGGGGGGATGGTGTTGGCGGGTCCCCGAGGCCATCCGGACGCCATCAAAACCGCCCTTGCGGAGGCCCAGGCTGCCAATCCCAACCTGAAGGGCGCCATCCAGGCTTGGACACTCCGGACGGGATACCGCAGGTAGGCTTCAGGCGAAAGCACGCTCGAAGGGCAACCCAGGGGGAGTCCAGGGCTCAGCGGAGTTAGTACCTCGGGCTGGAAATGCACACGGGAACCTTCACCACGAAGGCCGGCAGGTTCCCGTTGGCATCCGGCTGGTTCCACATCTGGCCCACGAGTTCGGGGGTGATCTGGGTGCTGGACTGGCCGTTCAGCAGGGGCAGGGCCGCCGGTGCATCCGCCAGGTGCTCGGGGGTGATGTGCATGGTGAAGTCGTTGTAGAAGGGGGCGAGCATCTGGTTCACGGTCCGGTCCGACCAGAAGAGTCCTTCCAGCTGGGTCGCGTCCAGGGTGAGGGTCCGGCCGTCGGACAGGGTCACGGCGATGGAGGTGACGGTGGGTCGCATGGGGACTCCGAGAAAAATGAATATTACTTTACCCGCTTCATTCGCCACAAGATTGGCGAGATCCTCCCTGGTGCCCGGCACGCCGGTGCCATGGCTTCGCCCGGGGCCCTAGGCAAAGGTCGCGAGCCAGGCGTCCAGACGCGTCCGAAGGTGGGCGAAATTTCGGCGGGCCTCCTCGAGCTTGGCCTTTCGCCAGGCCTCGCTTTGTCCCGCCGATTCCAGCTCGAGGGCCCTGGCAGTAGCGGTCAAGACATCGAACCCCAAGGTGGCGGCGTTGGATTTCAGGTCGTGGGCATCCCTGGCAAGTTCGAGGGGGCGACTGGCCTCCATCCGGGCCAACCGGGTTTCACCATCCTCCAGGAAACCCAGGATGAATTCCCGAAGGGCTTCGGCGCCCCCCAAGGCCTCCTGGAGTTGGGCCGCCTTGGTCCCCAGGGGATGGGGCTCCACCTGGGCGGGAGGCGTGGTCTCTGGAACCGTCGCCGGTAGCCATCGCCCCAGTTCGAGGTGGAGGGCATGCTCGGTCAGCGGTTTGGGCAGATAGCCATCGAATCCCTCCAGAAGGAAGGCCTCCCGGTCCCCGGGCTGGACGCGACCCGTCAAGGCGATCACGGGCAGGTGGCCACCGGCCCAGATCTGGCCAGGGGCCTCCCGACGGCGAATCTCCTGCAGGGTCTGGGACCCGTCCAGTTCGGGCATTTGACCATCCAGGAACACCACATCGCAGGGATGGACTTCCAAGAGCTCCAGCGCTTCACGGCCGTCATGGGCGAGAAGGCATTCAAGCCCCATGCGGGTCAGGAGGGCTTCCGCCACCATCAGGTTCCCGGCATGGTCATCGGCCACCAGGATCCGCCCCCGCCGGGGTGCCATGGGGATCGGGAGAATCTCCTGGGGCGTGTCCGCGTCCGTACGCGGCAGCCGAAAGGTGACCTTGAAGCTGGAGCCCACCCCCCAGGAGCTCTCCACAGTAGCGTCCCCTTCCATCAGCAGGGCGAGCTGTCGAGTGATGTAGAGGCCCAGCCCTGTGCCTCCGAACCGGCGGGCGGTGCTGGTCTCGGCTTGACGGTAGGGCTGGAAAAGCCGGGCCTGTGCATCCTCGGGGATACCCAGGCCCGTGTCCCGCACTTCGAGCTGAACCCGAACGCTGTCGTCGCATGCTTCGAGCAGGTCGAGGCGCCCCTGAACCGAGCCCTTCGACGTGAACTTGATGGCATTGCTGAGCAGATTCAAGGCCATCTGGCGAAGTCGACCTGGATCTCCCAGGAGGGTGGTCGGAATTCTCGCATCCACCTCGAACCTGAGTTCCAGGTGTTTCTCCTGGGCCTTCTCGGTCAGCAGGGTGAACGCTTCCTCCACCACCCGTGCCGGTTGCATGGGAATGTGCTCGAGATCCAGGCGCCCCGATTCGATCTTGCCGGCGTCCAGCAGGTCATTCAGGAGACGCAGCAGTCCCTCC
>CAZPUI010000833.1:0-2564 GCA_964589695.1 uncultured Solibacteraceae bacterium
GCCACTCCGAGATCTTCCTGGCCATGATCAAGCTCATGGAGGACCGGGCCAATGTCCTCAACGACACGGTCATCGGCCTCACCCGGGTGATCCTCCTGGTGGAGGACAGCATCCGCTACCACAGCCGCTACCTGCCCATCCTCTACAACGAGATCCTCCAGCAGACCCGCCGCCTGGCCCTGGAGGTGAACATCGATAGCATGACCAGCATGCTGCGCAAGCGGGCGCGGCCCAAGGTCCTCCTGGCCACGTCCTACGAAGAGGCCATGGCCTGCATCGAGCAGTTCCAGGACTACCTGCTGTGCGGTATTTCGGACGTGGCCTACCCCAAGGATGGGGTGATGGATGAACGGGCGGGCTTCAAGCTGGTGGAGGCCCTGCGCCACCGCAATCCGGACCTGCCCACCCTCCTCCAATCCTCGGAGGAGGATGGGGCGGAGGAGGCCCAACGCCTGGGCACCCGGTTCCTCAACAAGAACTCCCAGTCCCTGGGGGCGGAACTGGCCAGTTTCTTTTACTCCCACCTGGGCTTCGGCGACTTCGTCTTCCGGGATCCCCAGGGTTGGGAGCTGGGGCGGGCCACCACTGTGCTGGAGCTGAAGGAGAAGCTGCGCACCCTGCCGGGGGAAAGCCTCGTCCACCACGCCCGCCACAACCATTTCTCCGCCTGGCTCATGGCCAGGGGCGAGATCCAGATCGCCCGGGCGGTGCTGAAGATCCAGCCCTCGGATTTCCAGGATGTGGAGGGCCTGCGCCAGTGCCTCATCGAGGTGGGGGAGACCCTCCAGCGGCTCAAGACCCGGGGCAAGGTGGTGCCCTTCATGCCCCAGGTGGCCCAGGAGGCCCACAACATCCTCCGTTTGGCCGAGGGCCCCATGGGCGGGAAGGGGCGGGGCATCGCCTTTGCCAACCAGGTCCTGGCCAGCCTGGACCTGGAGGAACAGTTCCCCGGCGCCAACATCCGCACCCCCCAGAGCTATGTCATCGGCACGGACGCCTTCACGGACTTCCTGGAGCGCAATGGCCTCCAGCACACCCTCCACCGCACGGACGATCCCGATGCCGTGAAGCGCCGCTTCCTCATGGGATCCCTGAGCCCCGAGCTCACGGAGAAGCTGCGGCAGCTGCTGAAGCAGGTGCGGGAGCCGCTGGCGGTGCGCTCCTCGGGGCTCCTGGAGGATGCCCTCTCCCATCCCTTTGCGGGGCTCTACCGCACCTTCTTCCTGCCCAACAACCACCCGGACCTGATGGTGCGGGTAAACCAGCTCTCCGAGGCCATCAAGCTGGTGTACGCCTCGGTCTACGCCAAGGAAGCCCGGGCCTACTTCGAGGCCATCGACTACAAGATCGAAGAGGAACGCATGGGCATCCTGCTCCAGGAGGTGGTGGGCACGCCCGTGCGGGGAAGGGTCTACCCCCACATCTCCGGGGTGGCCCAGTCCTACAACTACTACCCGGTGTCCTACCTGGAGCCCCAGGATGGCCTGGCCGTCCTGGGCTTCGGCCTGGGCAAGGCCGTGGTGGAGGTACAGAAGGCCTTCCGGTTCTGCCCCACCTATCCACAGTTGGACATGGTCCACCCCAAGGACCAGGGCAACGCCAGCCAGACCCACTTCTACGCCCTGGACCTCAGTCGCAACGCCGTGGATCTGTTCAATGGCGAAGACGCCACCCTCCTCCATCTGGACATCGATGCGGCCCGCCTGGATGGAACGCTGGGGCATTGCACCGCCGTGTGGGACTACGATGACCAGCGCATGCGCTCGGGCATGGACCGCAAGGGGCCACGGGTGGTGAACTTCCTGAATGTGGTGAAGCACGAGCAGTTCCCCTTGGCGGCCATCCTCAAAAGGATCCTGGAGCTGCTGCGGGATTCCATGGAAACGCCCGTGGAGATCGAGTTTGCGGTCAACCTCACCCCCGATTCCAGGAACGGCAAGCCCACCTTCTTCCTCCTGCAGGTGAAGCACCAGCTCCAGGATGCGGAAGAGTGCAGTCTGGAAGGGGTGTCCCTGGAACCGGAATCGCTGTTCCTGTACTCCGAACGTTGTGTTGGCAACGGCCTGGTGGAGGGGCTGACGGATGTGGTGTGGGTGGACCCCGACCTGTTCGACAAGATGGCCACCCCTGAACTGGCGGAGGAACTGGAGCGGGTGAACGATGGCTTCCGGGCCGAGGGCGGGAAGTACCTGCTGCTGGGGCCCGGGCGGTGGGGCAGCCGGGACCGGTACCTGGGCATTCCCGTGAGCTGGCCGGCCATCTCCTGCGCCCGGGTCATCGTGGAATATTCCCTGGAACACTTCCAGGTGGATGCCTCCCTGGGCTCCCATTTCTTCCACAACGTCACATCCCTGAACATCGGCTACCTCTCGGTGCCCTATCCCCAGGAGCCCAACCGCATTGACTGGGCCTGGTTGCGGGCCCAGCCTGTGCACGCCCGGTCCGGGGCCATCGTGCACACCCGGCTTGCCTCCCCCCTGCGCGTCATCATGGATGGTCGGCGCAGTACCTGCGCGGCGTTGAAGGAGGTGTAGAATGAGCGCTTCCCCCCCGGAGGCTCCATG
>CAZPUI010000834.1:0-2561 GCA_964589695.1 uncultured Solibacteraceae bacterium
TAGGCCAGGTCGACCCCCACCTTGAGGGCCAGGCTCCGGGACATGGCCACCACGAGTCCCTGCTTGAGGGTGCCCTGCACGTCCGCACGTTCGGCCAGGTTGTCCGCCAGGGCCAGGTCCAAGGCATAGTCCACGTTTGGCGTGAAGCGGTGCTTCAGCGAACCCGTGAAGTTGAAGGTGCCATAGTTGGACCGGAAATCCTTGGGGACCGTGAGGGGCTCCTCGTGGGTGGCTCCCAGACCGGCGTCCGTGCGGAATTTGGTGCGATCGCCATCGACCCAGATCCGCCCCACCCCCGCCGCGAGGGTCTCCCGGTTGTTCAGCCCCGCGGGTCGATTCCGCTCCCAGCCCGCCCCGCCGTACCAGTACCACCGGTCCTTGTCCTTCAGGCGGTGGTCGTACCGCGTGTTGAGGAAATAGGTGGCCGCGGTCAGCCGCGTGTCGCGCACCTCCTGCAGGATGGCGTTTTCAAGGGTCTCGCCCGTTCCCGTGCGCTGGACCGAGGTGTTGGAGGCCCTGATGGCACCAACCTTGATGACCAGCACCCCTGCGTTCCACCTCCGGGTGAAGTCATTGCCGAACCCCACCGTCTGACCGATGGCATTGCCTGAGGTGGCCACATAGGAGAGGGTCGCCACATTGGACCAGGGTCGTGCGGGCGCTGAGGCCTGGGGAAGTCCCGCTCCCAGCGCCCAAAGGATCCAAGGTGGCATGGTGCCTCCGATCCAAAAGGGGCTCGGCCATGGCCGAGCCCGTCTTCGATTACCGACGTGCGTTAGGCCGTCGCGTCAAACCAATTCATATCCATCACCTGGCCCGGCCGAAGGGGCTGCCGCCAAATGAATTGAACAGCACCCATCCCTTGGGCGTGGCCCCTAGACCTTGCGCAGGATCAGGCAGGCGTTGGTGCCGCCGAATCCGAAATTGTTGTTCAGGGCGTATTCAGAATCGAAGGTGCCCGCCACATTCGCCGTGACATCCAGGTCGCACTCGGGGTCCTGGTTTTCCACATTGATGGTGGGTGGGATCTTCCCGCTTCCCAGGGCCATGACCGTCACGATGGTCTCAAGGCCGCCCGCCGCGCCCAGAAGGTGGCCATGCATGGACTTGCTGGAGGAGACCTTCAGATCCTTGGCGTGCTCACCAAAAACCTTCCGGAGGGCCATGCATTCGATCCTGTCCCCGGCGGGGGTGGAGGTGCCGTGGGCATTCACATAGCCCACCTGCGCGGGAACAATGCCCGCATCCTGGATGGCGGCCAGCATCACCCGCATGGGGCCGTCTCCGTCCTCACTGGGGCTGGTCATGTGGTAGGCATCCCCGGACATGCCGTAGCCCGCCACTTCGGCATAAATCTTGGCCCCTCGGGCCTTGGCAAGTTCGTATTCCTCCAGGACCACCACACCAGCACCCTCACCCATGACGAAGCCATCCCGGTCCTTGTCGAAGGGGCGACTGGCGGCCTGGGGGGCATCGTTGCGGGTGGAAAGGGCCCGCAGCGCGCCAAAGCCGCCCATGCCCAGCTCGTTGATGGCGGCATCGCTGCCCCCGGCCACCATGCGGTCGGCGTAGCCGAACATGATCAGGCGGGCCGCATCGCCAATGGCGTGGGCCGCGGTGGCGCAGGCGGTGGCGCAGGCACTGTTGGGGCCCTGAAGCCCGTACTTGATGCTCAGATTCCCGCCTGCCAGGTTGATGATCAGGCTGGGGATGAAGAAGGGACTCGTGCGCCGGGGTCCACGCCAGCCATGGGCCTCCTGCCAGATGGTACCCAGGCCACCGATGCCAGAACCGAGGGATATGCCAAAGCGCTCGCGCTCGGCCTTGGGCAACTCGACATCGTGGAGGCCCGCATCCACCATGGCGTCCTGGCCGGCGGCCATGGCGTAGTGGATGAAGGGATCCATCTTCTTCTGTTCCTTCTTCTCGATGTAGAGATCAGGGTTGAAGCCCTTGATCTGGCCTGCGATGCGGCAGGAGAACTCGGTGGCATCGAAGCGGTCGACCACCCCGATCCCGCTCTTTCCGGCCAGGAGCGCGTCCCAGGTTTCGGCTACGGTATTGCCGCAGGGATTCAAGGTCCCCATGCCTGTGATGACCACGCGTCGGCGCTGGATGGATGTCATGTTCGTCACCTCTGTTTTCAAAACCAAGGCACAGGATGCCATGGGCTTGTCAGATCGTTGGGACTACAGCGTCACAATTTTGCATTCCGGAATCAACCCGGAAAGAAAAGCGCCGCAGGAGCCGTGCTCCGCGGCGCAGGAAAGGGGCATCAGAGCATCAGGCCTTGGCGTTCTTCTCGATGTAGGAGATCGCGTCACCGACGGTCCGAATCTTCTCCTGCTCGGCCTCGGGAATCTCGAGTCCAAAGGCCTCTTCGATGGCCATGATGATCTCAACGGTGTCCAGGCTGTCAGCGCCCAGGTCGTCGATGAAGTGGCTGGTCTCGGTAATGGAATCCTCGGGCTTCGCAAGCTGCTCGGCGATGATCGCTATTACCTTTTTCTTGATTTCGGCCATGGTGACTCCTCAAAAACCTGACGAGGCTATCACGCGAT
>CAZPUI010000835.1:0-2559 GCA_964589695.1 uncultured Solibacteraceae bacterium
AGGTTGTGGAGGTGCTCAATCCTGCGGTCGAGGGTGGGGCAGCGGCCCCGCCCCCTATCCCGGCCCCCGCGATGGGGTAGGCCTTTCCCCTGCCGTCGGCGACGGGAGGGTTTCCACCCACGGCCCTGCAGCCCCCACCCCCACCTGCTCCCGTGACGGTGGTCCCAGGTGTGCCACCTTCGCCCAAGCCCGCCCCCAAGGCGTCCCCCAAGGTACCAGGCCGCAAGGTGCCCTGGCCCCTGGTGGCGGGGTTGGCCCTCCCCCTCCTGGGGGTGGGGCTCTGGCTCGCCGTGCCCCGGAAACCTCCGCCACCCTGGAAGGTCGATATCCTCAGCTCACCGCCCGGGGCCCATGTGACCATTCGAGGCGAACTTGCGGGCAAGACGCCCCTCCTGGGCAAGGAATTCCAGAAAGAGGAACGGCCCATCGTCGAGGTGACCCTTCTGGGCTATGTGCCCCAGACCCGCATGCTCACCCCGACAGACACCCAGTTGGAATTTAAAATGGCGCGCTCCTCCGCGGTCCTCGATGTGCATTCGGACCCCGAGGATGCGGAGGTCACCCTGGATGGCCAGGTCATGGGTCGTACCCCCCTCAAGGGCATGCCCCTTCCTACCTCGGGGTTGCCCAAGCTGGTGATCCGCAAGGAGGGCTACGAAGAGTGGTCCACCTCCCTGGACAAGGATTCCATCTTCCCGGAGATGATCACCCTCACGCCCCTTCGCCGTCGGCGCAGGTAGTCCTTCGGAGCCCATCCAGGTTTTGGGTCGCCCTTCCCTGAACCCGCCAAGGAGTTCAGAGACTGCGTTCCAGGATCTCCAGGCGCTCCCCTTCCGTGAGTTCCAGAGGGTGACCCTTCATGGAACTGGACTGGGTGGCTTGGCGGCTGAGGTCCGCCAGGGACGCAGCGTTCACACCATAGGTTCCAAGACCCGGGAGGGCGAACTCGATCAGGAGCGCCTCCAGCCAAGCGATGCCATCTTCGGCGCGGGCCTTTGGGTCCCCCAGGAGCAGACTCCCCACTTCATCCAGTCGGTCCAGGGCCGGGTGCTCCGGAGCCCGCTGGCGAAGGGCCCGCAGGGTGATGGCCAGGGTGGGGGGAAGCAGGCATGCACACACGGCGCCATGGGGGGCTGGGAAGCGGCCACCGAAGGGGGCGGCCAAACCGTGCACGGCCCCCAGGCGGGCATTGGCAAGGGCAAGCCCGCTTTGCAGGCTGGCCAGGGCCAGGTCCTGCCGAGCTTCCAGATCCGAGCCATCCTTGAAGGCCCTGGGGAGGGCCCGGGCCGCCCGCGGAAGACCCTCCCGAGCCAGGCCATCGGTGAAGGGCGTGGCGGCCCAGGACAGGAAGGGTTCGATGAGCTGGGTGAGGGCATCCAGTCCCGTGGTGGCCGTGAGGTGCGGGGGCAGCCCCAGCGTCAGTTCAGGATCCACCAGGGCCACTCTGGCAAGCATGCGGGGGTCCCGGAGGCTGACCTTGACGCCCTGGTCAGGACAGCCCAGCACGGCATTGCGGGTGGCCTCGCTTCCCGTCCCACTGGTGGTGGGCAGGGCCAGAAAGGGCAGCGGATCCTTGTCCAAGGGCTTGCCCAGACCCACCACCTCCAGGTGATCCTGGGCGGGGCCCGGCTGGGGGGCCAAGGCGGCCAGGGCCTTGCCCGCATCCAGCACACTGCCTCCCCCGCAGGCGATGATCACGGGCCTCCCCATGGCCCGAGCCCTTTCCAGGCCTGGCTGGAGCAGGTCCAGGGTGGGTTCGGTGGCCATGGAGATGAGCTCGACCTCCATGCCCGCTCCCTGCAGCCACGCCGCGAGGTCCTGCACCCTGGCCGGCGTGCTGCCACACACCAGCAGCGCCCGGGACCCAAAGGGACGCGCCAGGCTGCCCAGGTCCCTGCGACGGCCGGGGCCAAAGACAATGCGGCCAGGCCCGGTGAACTCGAAGTTCATGGGGTGCAGCGGGGAAGTGAGGTCAGGGCTCGGTAGCGCACGGCCTGGCGACTCTCCTCCTGGAGACCCTCGGTCTGCTCCTTCCAGGTCGCGTAGTGCGGGGTGGTGCGGTGGGCCGCCTGGGCCTCCCCATCGGCCCAGGCCTCGAAGAGCACGAAGCGGGTGGGATCGTCCTCCTGCTGCAGGACCTCGAAGCGCACGCAGCCCGGTTCCTTCCGACTGGCGACGGCATTGGCCAGGCATAGGGCCTGGAAGGTCTCCACGGCCTCGGGTCTGATATGGATGTGGACAGTGAAGACGACCATGGGCACTCCTGGGTGGGCCTTCAGACAGGATGCTCGAAGGCGAGGGAGTCGAACAGCGGGGCGGCGTCCTGCCATCCAGCCCCGGCGCAGCCGAAGCGGCCGTGGACGGGTAGCCCCAAGGCCCTTGCCCTCCGGGCCACCACGGCCGGAAGTTTGCCCTCGAGGGTGGTGGCATCCAGCCGACCTTCCCCCGTAACGACGGAGCTGCAGCCGAGGCAGGCGCGGTCGAACCCCACGGCCTGCAGCATGGCCTGCGCACCATCCACAAGTTCGGCGCCCAGGGCCAGCAAGCGGGCGCCCAAAC
>CAZPUI010000836.1:0-2559 GCA_964589695.1 uncultured Solibacteraceae bacterium
TCGAGTTCGAACCCCAGGTGGAGGCAAGGGGCACGGAAGCTCCGACCGCCGTGGAGGCAGGCCCCTCTCCGCTGGACCTCCTGCGGCGCACCCGCCCCCTCGGCTGGCGCCCCCGATGGGAGCGACGGGAGGTTTTGCTCAGGGACCAGCCTCGCCACGGAGAAGCGAGGAGCGAGGCCCTGGCAGAGGCGAGCCGGGCCCTGGTTCTGGCCACCACCGTGGCCCCCCCTCCCCGCAAGGAGTCGTTGTTTCAGGAACCTTTGGTGGCAAGGGCTTCGGCACTTCTGGCCGAGGCCCTTCGAGAGATCGTCAAGCTTCCGGGCTGGGCCTACCGGCCTGGCGTGGCGGAGGCCCTGGCGCCCCTTGGCCGCACCGTGGATCCCAGAGCCCTGGATTCCCACGTCCAAAGCCAGGCGGAACAGGCCCTCAAGATGCTGGAGGAGGCTCTGCTTCGGGACCCCGGCGAGGGGGTTCTCTGGGTGGGTTGGGGGACCTTGGCCCGGCTCACACCCACCGTGGCCGTGACGAACTTCCTGAATCAAGTGGAGCCCACCCCAGGGCAACCCTGGCCTTCGGGCATGGCCCTCGATCAGGCCCTGCTCGTCTGTCGGACCTGGAAGCGGCCGGAGGAACTCCTGGAGGTGGCCCGCCTCCTCCAAAGGGTGGTGGATCCTACCGAAAGCAGCGGGGACGGACCTGCGACTCGCCGAAGAACCGCCGCTGCCCTGCTCCTGGAGCTGGAAGCCCTCGTACTCCTCCGCCGTGAACCCGAAGCCTTGGAGGTGATTCGCCGCCTTAGGTTTGTGATGGGACAGGCACTGCCATCCCTGAAATTGCCCGCATTCCTGCGCCAGATTGATGCCACGTGGACCCTCCCTGAAGCCTGGGAACCCCTCCTTTTGGCCCCCCCCGAACCGGACCCGCCCCCACCCAGCACCAAGCCGGTGCCGATCCCGCCCAGGGCCCTGCCCCTGGGCACACCACCCTGGAAGGACGCTTGGGGAGCCCTGGCGCAGCGTCCCGAGCTCCTCCCTTTCGGTCCCGGAGAGCTGCGTTGGGAAATGCCCTCCCCTGCCCACCAGGCCAACCTCCGCGCACAATTCCGCATCGGTCCGGGGGCGTTCTGGCTCCTGGTGCATGGAACGGAGCTGCTGGCCCAAGGGACGGAGGTCCCCGAGGCACCCACCCTGGCCGAACGGGTGGACGCGAGGGTCCCCTCACGGCTGCGCGAATTGAAGCAGTTCCTGGGAACCCATGGGGAGCACTTGGGCGCTCGGCGAATCCGCATGCGCCTCCTGGCGGAGCGGATGCCCAATCCGGCCCTGGAAGAACGTTTGGCGGAGGAAGCGTTGGCGGGCCCCTGGAACCCCGGGATCGAAGCCGCCTTGAGCCCGTGGGTCCAAGCCGTTTGGACCCCTGACCCTCGATGCTGGGAGGCCAAGGCCCGCGAGGCCCTCCCCCGACTCACCGAACACCTGCGGGTGTTCCCTTCGGATGGCGGCGCCTGGCGGTCCTGGTGCTTCTGGGCGGACCGTGCAGCCCTCCCTCCCCGGACTTCTCATCTGTTGAAGAGCTTGACCTTCTGGCCCTCGGCCCGAAGCGAATGGGAAGGACCCGACGTGGGTTCCTTGGGGCATCTCACCTGGCGCATGGTTCGGGAGCAGGATTGGGAAGCCCTGGAGGCCTGGACGGGACGCCTGGAGCAGGGCCGATTGGCGACACGTCCCAAGCCCGAATGGCCTGACCCCGCCTGGAACTTGGCGGTGACGCAACCCAGGAAGCGGGCCCTCAAGGCCCTGGGTCGGGGGGACCTTACCCAGAAGCGCGAGACGCGGTACCCGCATTGATCCAGCCCCGGTTCAACACCGGAGGGCGACCCTGGAGCAATTGGCGAAAACCCTTGGAGGGGCCATTTGATCAATGGTGAAGTTGTTTTGACGCGACGGTTCAGGGCCTATGCGCGCCGTTATTGCAGCTCGTCCTTCGGGAACAGCCGCCGCCGAAGCATCCAAGTGACGGCCATGGCCAGGATGGCCCCCAGCCCCGCCATGAGCATGTCCTTCTGGGCGTCGAACACATCCCCCTGGGTGCCCAGGTAGGCATCCCCCAGCTCGGGGGAGGTCAGGAGGGCCGCCGCCATCTCGAAGAGCTCGAAGACGGCGGAAAAGGCCAGCACCACATCCAGGGGCAGGTAGTAGTTCCAGAAGCCCCGGGTGCGGGCCACCCGGAGGAAGACCTCCCGCACGGGATAGGCCAGGAGGAGTCCGAAGCTGAAGTGGACCAGGCGATCGAAGGGATTCCGGGCCAGATGGAAGGTGCCCTTCAGCCAGAAGCCGAAGGGCACGTTGCTGTAGGTGTAGTGGGCCCCCACGGCGTGGATCGCCAGGAAGAGGGCCAGAAGCAGGTAGCTCAGGTCCGACAGGGGGAAGCGTCGGTGGGTAAAGGCCAACACCGGCACGGTCACCACCACCAGGATGTTTTCCATCATCCAATCGTGGGGGTACAGGGGCTTCCAGGCGGTAAGGAGCCACACCAGGAGGTAGGCTCCCACCACCACCC
>CAZPUI010000837.1:0-2558 GCA_964589695.1 uncultured Solibacteraceae bacterium
TCGATAGCCACGCGGGCCGTGGAACAGTCCGAAGAAACAGGGATGTGTGGGTACGTCGGGGTGTTGGGTTTTGTGAACACTGGAAGGTTTGAAATTGTTGGTAACGGGGATGGGGGTCAGAGAAAAGGTTTTTTAACAGGGATGGAAGGGATACAGATTGGAGCATCATCCCCTTCCATCCCTGTTAATTTGCATTTTTTTGAATCAACACATTCTGTGAAACCACCGAACCCGGCGGTACCTCCCGTATGGTTCGCGGTGAATAGCCGGCATGAAACCAGCCATGCCCTCGACCATCCGTATGTTGGATCTCCGCGACTCGATCCTTGTCCTTGTCACCGCCCGTACAACCGGATCAGCCCTCCCAGCAGGGGGATCCCCATGGCAAAGGGGGCGATGGCCTTGGTGTCCGCGGGGCTGCCCACCAGGAAGGTGCCGAAGAGGAGGCTGGCGTAGCCCAGGATGGGCAGCACCAGGAAGTTGGGGGTCCCGGGGTGGTAGGTATGGGCGGGGCTGCGGGGCTCCAGAAGACGGTAGGCCGCGGAGCAGACGAAGCAGGTGAGGACCCAGCCCAGGAAGTTCTGCATGGGAATCCCAAAGTAGGGCCCACCGTCGAACCAGGTCCAGGCCTTCACCACCCGCACCATGGGCGGATCCATGACCAGGTCCCAGGAGGTCATGATCAGGGCGGTGAGCAGGGCCGCGTACAGGCTCCAGAGGGGACTCCCCAGGCGGGCATTCACCCGCCCCCGCAGGAGCAGGTTGGCCAGCATGCCGCTGGGGTAGATCACCATGAAGTAGGCCATGGGGATGACCAGAGGCACGGTGCCGAAGAGCTTGGGGTCCAGGGCCTGGGTGTACTCGTACCGCCCAAAGATGAGGCCCGTCTTGACCCCGGCGTATTCGAAGGAGAAGCTCACCAGGGCGGTGATGGCGAAAAGGGTCAGAGCCCGGCGCCACCCCAGCACCACCATGGCGTGGAAGAGCACCAGGGTGCCGCAGGTCCAGGTGGTGCGTTCGAAGGGGAACTGGTCCAGGCTGATGGGCTTCAGATTGAGGCCCAGGTGGGCGGCCAGCAGCACCCAACCCAGGATGAAGAGCGTGGTCTCCAGCACCTTGTTGGAATGGTGGGTGGTCTCCAGGGCCTCGTCGTGGCGCAGCTCGAACTTCACTGGGCACCTCCTTCCTCATCCTGCTCGAACCGTTCGGCCTTCCAGAGCAGCCGGCCCAGGGCCGCCATGAGGGCCCCTCCCGCCACGAAGGGCATGAGGATCCGCGTGGTCTCCGGAAAACCCCGCCAAGTGTCCGACAGGGTCACCAGGGCAAAGAGGACCAGGGGCAGGCCCTGGAGCCATGGGCTGGGGGGGTCATAGGGCAAGGGTGGCGCCTCCCGGGCCAGGAGCCGATCCAACAGGCTCACCAGGAAGGCCAGGGTTCCGTACACCACGAAGGCCGCGAAGGGCGTACCCAGGTACTGCCCCCCCTGCAGCCACTGCCAGGCCTTGAGCTTGCCGGACATGAAGGGATCGAAGGAGAGCTGGCTGCCGGCAAACACCAGGGCCGTGAGCAGGGCCGCCAGGATCTGGCGCCGCGCCCCGCCCCGCACCCTGCGCACATCCGCCTCCAGCATCAGGTTCGCCGTGGCGGTGGCGAGGTACAGCAGGCCCGTGAGCCCCAGGGGGAGCACCACGGGGAGGCCCAGGAGGGAGGGTCCCAGCACGGACGAATAGACGATGGGGGTCATGAGGGATGTCTTCACCGCCAGAAGCCCCCCCAGGCCCCCGATCCCATAGCTCAGAAGGGTGAAGCCCAGGGTGCGCCGGGTGTCCAGGCAGAGGGCCATGTGGGCCACCGCCGTCAGGAAGAGGAAGACCTGGCTGAAGATGGGCCAGCGCACGGCCCCCGGGGCCATGCCCGCCAGGACCCGGGTGACCACCGCCGCCAGGGCGAGGGCCAGGAGGAGAAGGAGCATCCAGCGATGGGCTTGGCGACGGAGGTTCATGATCCATCCAGGAAAGGTGCTTCCAGCCTAGCGGAGACGAGGTCAGGGCCGAAGGGGAGGAGCCGGGGAGCACCCACGTGTTCTCCCTGTTGAAAACCCTTATGGTTGCGGCCGGATGCCGCGCTGAGTTCTCCCTGTTGAGGTTGTTTGTCCCAACCAGCCTTCCAGCAACCTGCCGGTGGAGACAGGCAAAGGGCCAGGCAACCGTCATTCTGCAGGGGCGCGAGCCTGATCCCGCATGGCCATTGGGTTTCCGCCGACCCCCAGGGGATTCGTGCAGGTACACCCCTGGGTCGCCTCGGGCGTAGGGTGTGGAGGGTCTGCGGCCTGTTGCCGCGCGGTCCTGCTGAAGGGAAGTACCATGAACCCTCGCCTCCTCGCCCTGGTCCTGGGCCCCCTGCTCCTGGCGCAGGATGGAAAGCCCCTCCCCTTCGACCCCGACCACTGGGACCTCTCCCAGGCCCGGGTGGTGGAGCACCTGGGACGGCAGGCCCTCCAGGGGGCGGCGACCCTCAAGGACGTGGCCTTCCAGGACGGAAGCATCGAGGCGGATGTG
>CAZPUI010000838.1:0-2556 GCA_964589695.1 uncultured Solibacteraceae bacterium
CCAGCATGTCCAAGGGCATGCGCCAGCGCATCCGACTGGCCCAGTGCCTCATGCACGAGCCGGACCTGATGATCCTGGACGAGCCCTTCAATGGGCTGGATCCTGATGCCCGCCTCCAGCTCATGGACCTCCTGCGCCGTCAGGCGGAGGGCGGTCGCCGGATCATCGTCAGCAGCCACATCCTGAGCGAAGTGGCCCAGCTCACGGACCGAATCCTGCTCCTGTTCAGGGGTCGTCTCCTGGCGGAGGGCAGTGTGCAGGAGATCCGTGAGCTCCTGGACCGCCACCCCATCGAACTGAGGCTCACGGCCCAGGATGGACTGACGGTGGCCCGCTGGGCCGTGGAACACGGCGAGCTGGTCAGCCTGGTCATGGAGGAGGAGGGTGCGGTGCTCTCCGTGCGAAGCCCCCGCTCCTTCCTGCCCAAGGTCCAGAAGGCCGTGCTCTCCGGCGAGCTGCCCCTGCGGGCCATGGACCCCCTCGACATGAACCTCGAGGCCGTCTTCCAGTACCTCACCAAAGACCATGCCTGAGGTCCCCATGCGCGTCCTCCCCACTCCGGTCCAGACCATCCTCGCCGTCGCCCGGGGCTACCTGCCCAGGTTGTTCCAGGGACGGGGCATCGCCATGGCCGCCACCATCTTCGTGCCCATTGCCCTGGTCTCCATCCTCCTGGGAACCGTCAAGCGCGAAGGTGAGCTGAGCACCTTCCAGGCCCTGACCATTTTCCACCAAGCGGTGGTGCCCTTCCTCCTCCCCATCCTGTCCATCTTTGCGGCCCCCGCGGGAATCCGGGAGGACATCGAGCAGCGCACCTTGCCCCTCATGCTGGTGCGCCCCATCCCCGTGTGGTCCCTGCCGGTGGCCAAGGGGCTGCCTTGGTTCGGCTGGGGGGCCCTCTGGCTCGTGATTTCCGCATCACTCTTGACGATCTTCGGCATCGACCTGGAACGCTTGGTGCGCATCGACCTGGCCCTGGTCATGGCCTTCTGGGCCCAGCTCGCCTTCATGACCTTCCTCACCCTGACCTTCAAGCGGGGCACCCTGTGGGGGGCCATCTTCCTGTTCACCTGGGATCCCGCCGTCTGGCTCATGCCCAGCAACATCCAGCGCCTCACCTTCCTCCACTACGTCGAAAGCATCGCCGGAAGCCGTGGTGCCAAGGGGGGCACCCTGCAGCTGCTCACCCAGGCCCAGATCAGCACCCCGGAATGGATCTCTGTGCTGGTGCTCTTCGGGGTGGGCTGTGCCTTCTGGGCTGCGGCGGGCATGCGCATCCAGCACCAGGCCCTGGGCCTGGCGGGTCGCGAGGCGGAAGGGTAAGGTCCTGGATCAACCTGGTGCAGTTCGATTCATCTCGCTCGATGCCGGGCCCGTTGTCGGCTGGTGCAGCGGCACGGAAGCGAAGACCTACAGCGGATAGGCCTTCCGGCGAATGATGCCGTTGGCGGAGGAGGCGTAGCGCCGGATCCCTTTGGAGATGGCCTCGGCCAGCTTCTTGATGAAGGCCGGATCCTTGATCTTGGCTTCCTCCTTGGGGTTGCTGAGGAAGGCGGCCTCCACCAGGGCGGCAGGCATGGCCGCCCGGCGCAGGACGGCGAAGGGGGCCTGCTTGACGCCCCGCTGCTTGATGCCCCCCAGGAGGTTGAGCTGGGTCTGGATCTCCACGGCCAGGGCCTGGGAGGCCTCCAGGAAGGCCTTTTGGGCCAGGTCCCCCAGGATCTCCGCCAGGGGATCCGCCGACTTCGCGGCCGCGGGGGAGCCATTCTCCAGCTCCGCCACCATGCGGGCATCCTCGTCCCCCTGGTCCAGGCTCAGGAAGAACACCTCGGAGCCCTTGGCCCCCCGGGCGCGGGCGGCGTTGAAGTGGAGGCTCACGAAGAGATCCGCCTTCGCCTCGTTGGCCACCCGGGCCCGGTCCTCCTTGGCCAGGAAGCTGTCATCGCTCCGCACCATCAGCACACCGTAACCCTTGGCCTCCAGATCCTCCTTGAGGGCCTTGGCCAGGGCCAGGGTGGCATCCTTTTCCTCCAACCCCTTCTTCCCCCGGGCCCCGGGCTCGTCACCTCCGTGGCCGGGGTCCAGGGCCACCAGCACGGGCACCTTGGGGGATTTTGGATCTTGGGCCCGAGCCGGTACGCTGGAGAGGAGGATGCCCAGGAGCATCCCGGGGAGTGTTCGGATGACCCAGTCGGTAAAAGGCACGCGAGACCTGTTCGGCAATGACATGCGGTGGTTCCAGAAGATCGAGGATACCGCACGGCGCCTCTACCACCGGCATGGGTACGAGGAGATCCGCACCCCCATCCTGGAGGAGATCGAAGTCTTCAAGCGCTCCGTGGGGGAGAGCAGCGACATCGTGAACAAGGAGATGTACGACTTCCAGGACAAGGGCGGACGCCATGTGGTGATGCGGCCCGAGAACACCGCCGGGGTCGTGCGCGCGGCCATCCAGCACCGTTTCTTCGAATCCAATGACACGAAACTGCTCTACTACATCGGCCCCATGTTCCGCTATGAGCGCATGCAGGCCGGCCGCTACCGCCAGTTCTGGCA
>CAZPUI010000839.1:0-2549 GCA_964589695.1 uncultured Solibacteraceae bacterium
CGGCCTGCACGTAGGTGTCCGGGCGCCGAGGGTCTTCTCCCGAGAGGGGCTTGCGCAGGGACAAGGCGCCCGCAAGCTGGATCCCCTTGGGATTGAGCAGGCCTTGGAGGTCCAGTTCGGTCACCTGCTGCCAGGAAGGCGGATGCCGCGCATGCGGATGCCGCGCATGCGCGGCATCCTGTGTACCTGCGGGTCGCGAGGCGCCCCCTTGTGCAGTCCCCTCGGGTGCCTGGGCGGCGAGTCCCACCCCCAGACCCAAGGCCCATCCCAGCCATAGCCTTCCCCCACGCGCCATCGCTGACCTCCACCGGAATCGTCCCCCAGTGTGGTGCCTTTTCCGGAAGAAGCCCGTCCGGCGCACAATGGGGCATGAACAGCGGAACCCTCACGGATATCGCAGGACTGCTTGTGGGACACGCCACGGACCTCCGGGGCCCCACAGGGTGCACGGTGGTGCTCTGCCCGGAAGGGACGGTGGCGGGGGTGGATGTGCGGGGGGCGGCCCCGGGCACCCGGGAGACGGAACTCCTGCGGCCCGAAAACCTGGTGGACCAGGTGCACGCCGTGCTCCTGGCCGGGGGCAGTGCCTTCGGCCTGGACGCCGCCACCGGGGTGGTGCGCTGGCTGGAAGCCCGGGGCATCGGCCTGCCCGCGGGGCCCGTCCGGGTGCCCATCGTGCCGGCGGCGGTGCTCTACGACCTGGCCCTGGGGGATCCTTCCCTGCGACCGGATGCCGCCATGGGCTTCGCCGCCTGCGAGGCGGCCACGGCGGGGCCGGTGCCCATGGGCTCCGTGGGCGCCGGGGCCGGGGCCTCCGTGGGGAAGCTCTTTGGCATGGCAAGGGCCATGCGGGGAGGGCTGGGATCGGCCTCCCTGTGCCTGCACGGCATCACCGTGGCGGCCCTGGTGGCGGTGAATGCCGTGGGGGACGTGGTGGACGAGGCAGACGAGCTGGTGGCGGGCGTGCGCAGCGTCGAGGGGGATCGCAGGGTGGGCACAGTGGCCTCCCTGCTGCGGGGAGAACTGCCCGCGGACCTCGTGGCAGGCCGCGCCACCACCCTGGGGATCGTGGCCACGGATGCCCGTCTGGACAAGGCCCAGTGCCTGCGCTTGGCCACCTGCGGCCACGACGGCCTGGCCCGGACCATCCGACCCGTCCACACCCTGTACGACGGGGACACCCTCTTCGCCCTGGCCACGGGAAAGTCCCAGTCCAAGGTCCATCCCCTGCTCCTGGGCACCCTGGCCGCGGAAGTGGTGGCCCAGGCCGTGCTACGGGCGGTGCGGAGCGCCACGGGACTGCCGGGGCTGCCGAGTGTATTGGATTTCAAATAACATGCGGCAAGGCACAAATCACCCTGTTGATCTGAAACCATGATTCCCCACAACACCCACGCGAGATACTTGATCACCCCCATTAGGAAATCAGGAACCATCATGGCCAAGGTCAAGACCGACATCATTGAAGTTCAGGGAACTTCCGTCTCCATCCAAGCTAGGGATCATGGTGATTTCATTTCCCTCACGGACATGGTCCGGAACTTCGATGGGGGAGGCGCTCTTATTGAACAATGGTTGAAAAATAAAGACACGGTCATCTTCCTCGGAGTCTGGGAGAAGATTCACAACCCCCAGTTCAATTCCCCCGAATTCGAGGGAATTAGAAATGAAGCTGGCCAGAACAGCTTCTTCCTGTCCGCAAAGAAGTGGATCGAGCGGACTGGGGCCGTGGGCTTGATTGCCAGCGCAGGCCGGTATGGTGGAACCTTTGCCCACAAAGACATCGCCTTCGAGTTCGGGTCCTGGCTCAGCCCGGAGTTCAAGCTCTACCTCATCAAGGAATTCCAGCGTCTCAAAGACGACGAGAACCGCCGTTTGTCCCTGGCCTGGGACCTCAACCGGACCCTTTCCAAGCTGAACTATCGGATCCATACGGAAGCCATCAAAAGCCACCTGATCCCGGCGGCCATCACTCCGGCCAAGGCGGCGATCGTCTACGCCAGTGAGGCTGACGTGTTGAACGTCGCACTCTTCGGGCTCACGGCCAAGGAGTGGCGTGAAGCCAATCCTGACCTAGAGGGCAACATGCGCGAATACGCCTCAGTAGCGCAGCTCCTGACCCTGGCCAATATCGAAGGCCTGAATGCCGAGTTCATCCGGATGGGTCTGGGGCAGGGCGAACGATTGGCTCGCCTGAACCAGGTGGCGATTACCCAGATGCAGATCCTCACCAGCCCAGCAGCGATCAAGTCCCTGGGCACGCTCAAGGGCAAGTGAAAGCAACACGCGTTATCCCCAGATGGAGGGAAGGCCAGGACGCGTGTTTCCTACTTGAACGACGTTGAACCGGGGTGGAAGGCCTGCGACTTCTTGCCTTGAAGATCCGTGACCGCATGGAAGCCCGAAGCTTCCATCGAAAAGCCATGCAGACGGTCAAAAAGAAACCTACCTGGTCCCTGGGCCCCGGGTGCCTCATTTCCACCGGGGTCCAGGGACCGTTACAAACCCTTCTGCCTACTTGCCCTTCAGCAGGGCGATGGCCCGTTCCA
>CAZPUI010000840.1:0-2549 GCA_964589695.1 uncultured Solibacteraceae bacterium
TGTTGTGGGCCGGGGTGTCCAGGGCGGGGAGCAGGGAACTCGGCTCCACCAGGTTTTCCTCCAGGGCGACGGTGAGGTACAGACCCGCAGTGTCCACATCCGCCGCAATGCCCTTGGTGGAAATCAGACCCCGATCGATGAAGAAGTAGTTGATGCCGGAGGGGTGGTGGTTCCGCGCCAGAAAGTCCCGGATGCTGCCCCGGAACACGGGACTCAGCAGGTTCCTGGGCAGGGTGTCATGGACCAGCAGGGTGCTGAACACATCCGGGGGGATGAATTCGGCCTCCGGCCCGAAGTCCTGCACCTCGGACGCGAGGGTGCGGATGCCTTCTTCCACATCCCAGTCCCGGCGAATGGCATCAATGGCTGCCTTCCTCCAGGAGGCATGGGGTTGGGCAAACAGCACCCGACTGGTGGCATCGTGTTTGTGGTGGGTCACGGCGACATCCCTCGGATGAGGAGGTGGATGAGGAGGGGGAGGGCCACCGTGGCTTCGTGGACGACGAAAAGCCAGCGGAGGCTGAAACTTCGGCGCAGGTGCCACAGGGAGATGCCACTGCCCAGGGCTGCCCCGGCGGCACCCAGGTTCCAGGGGGCTGGCACGAGCCATGCAAAGAGTCCCGCCAGGAGCAGGCTTTCGGTCAGGAGGATCGAAAGGTAGGCAGGGGTGGGCAGGACTGTGGAAAGGAGCTTAATCCCGGTCGTCCGGTCCGCGGAGATGTCTTTGACATCAAAGGTCCAGATGTTCAGCTGGCAGAGCAGGGCGGCACCGAGGAACACGGCGATGCTGCGTTCCGTGGTGGGCCAGCAGTTCAGGAACACCATGGGAAAGAGCACAGCGCTGAGGGGTGCGTAGGCATTCTTGAAGAAGGGAAGGTCCTTGAGCCGAAGTCCACGCCTCGGGATGGGGATCACATAGAAGGCGGTGACCGCGAAGGAGGCCAGGAGGCTCCAGAGCATCCATGGCCTGTGCAGGATCAGCGCCCCCAATCCCAGCACAGAAAGCAGCAGGGCCACCCGGAAGGCGGCCCGGTGGCGACCCACGAAGGCCGTGGGGTCGAGCTCGACCGGTGCTTCCCGGCGGTCCTCCGAGGGGGCCCGGTAGCGGTCCAGGGTGTAGATGATGAACAGGAACAGGGTTGCCCCCGCCAGACCGATTCCATCCAGGCGCCCCAGAAGGGCCAGGGAGATCCAGGCGTACAGGGCGGAAACGCAGGCCACGGTCCACAGGCTGGACTGCACCAAGGTATCCCCCAGGGCGCGTGCGAATCTGGGAAGGCAGGTCATCACACGCATTACCGGGGAGAATGACAAACGGGGTCTCCGGGGACTGGCCCGCAAGGGAGGAATTGGCAACGTCAAAGGGGCAAAACAGTTTGCCACTTTGAAAAGGATCGCAGCCTTCCGGGCCAGGTCAAGCCATGGCGGAAGGCTGCACGTTCTTGAAACATTTTCGCTTCGAAAAGAATGTGGGGCTCCCTCAGCGCCCCCAGGATCCAGGTGGTCATGGCCTCCAGGGCCACGTCTTCTTCATCCACGAGGCCACTCTGGCCTTGGTTCAGGTCGGTCCTCCCTACCCATCCTCCCGTGCCATCACCCCCTTGCGGGTTCCCACCTGCGGGAGCATGCTGGTTTCCGCACTGGAGTGTGGATGTCAACGGCAGGTGGAAGGAATTGGGAAACGGTGGGAGCCGCTGCGGCCGGGGTATAGTCCCTGGCGCTGCTTCATCTCCTGAGTGCCCCGACCGGGGCTTGAGACACCTTCTGTCCAGGAACTTCCAGCCATGACCCCTGTGTTGAATTCCATGACGGGCCCAGTCCCCGTCCCTTCTCCTTTCGACGCACTCCAGCCCTTCGGGTGGACGTCCACCCTCCAGGACGCCTTCCGGGCGCGCATGCCCGCCACCTGCGAACCGGGCCGGGTGGTGGCCGCCTCCCGTGGGCTGGCCCTTGCCCACAGCGCATCCGGTGAGGTCTGGGGCTCCCCCACGGGCCGTTTCCGGGAATGGCTCCAGATCGAAGGCCTGACCCTCTGTGCCGGGGACTGGATTGCCCTCCAGCCCCAGCCTGGAGGCTCCAGGGCCCTGGTGCATGGTCTGCTTCCCCGGGGGGCCTCCCTCACCCGCCAGGAAGCTTCCCAGGGGGACCGCCGGCAGTGGCTGGCCTCCAACCTGGACGTGGTGCTGGTGCTCATGGGCCTGGACCGCAACTTCAACCTGCCGCGCCTCGAACGCCTCCTGGCCCTGGCCTGGGGCAGCGGGGCACGGCCCGTGGTGGTGCTCACCAAGGCCGACCTGCTGGAGGATACCCGGGCCCCCCTGGCGCAGGTCCAGGCGAAGGCGCCCGGGGTGCAGGTGCTGGCGGTTTCCGCAGGCACGGGCCAGGGTCTGGAGGGCGTCCGCGCCTGCCTGTCCCAAGGGCAAACCGCCGTGATGTTCGGCTCCCCCGGGGTGGGCAAATCCACCCTGCCCAATGCCTTTGCCGGAGAGGAACTTCGGCCCCCCCAGGGAAACCCCCCCCACCGTCGGGGGGCCCCCACCCCCCCCCCC
>CAZPUI010000841.1:0-2533 GCA_964589695.1 uncultured Solibacteraceae bacterium
CTCAATCTCCAGTTCGTAGTGGCGGTTGCCCTCCTCGCGCCCGAGTAAGCCCTCCATCCCGCGAATCCAGACTGTGGGGCGCTCACCGAGGGACGTGGTCAACTGAAAGGTGGGCAGGCAATAGATCTCCCTAGTGCGCCGGATTGACTGCTTGGAAATACAGGAGAGGATGAGGTGCCCCAAGGGAGGGACATCCAGATCGTCATTCCGCCACACCCCCCCATCGCGAAGGGTGCTTCCCATCCGCCCGCCACGGATCTCCAGCTTTTGCAGGCCTGCAGGCAGTTCGTGGAGAATGGTGATGTTCGGCTGCCCTTCGATTTCAATGCCCTCGAGGGCATCCCAGGTTGGGGAATCATCCCTCGGCTGCCAGGGCCTCCCAGTCGGATCGAAAAGTGTGCACCGACCCTTGATAACAACCCACCGCCAATGGGGTTCACCGTCCCCGTCGATTGACCACTTGGGCGGTAGGCACACTAGAGTAGAACCTCCACCCCACCCCTTTTGGTAGACATGGCGCACACCTCTGGGAGTCGGCTTGACCTCGCTCCAGACAGTTGGGGTATTTGGCCAGGGCACTTCCAGCGCTTGCCCTCCGCCCTGGATCATGCCGTCTCTTCCGATCTCCTGCGGAATGCCATGCGTCTTTGCAACTTCGGCGCTTACAATCTGCCCGGCTGCTCCTTTCCATTCACCCGGGGATATGGCGCTGACGGGATACAGAACGGGCTGGAAGCTGCCTGTCGCCATTTGAAGCACGCGCCAGACGAAGCCTTGCTCCTCCTTCTTCGCTTCGGGTTCCCTCTGCAGTAGCTCTGCCTCTGCAGGTGAGAGGAAGGCCGGAATGCCGCGGCCCTCTCTCATCCAGGCTTTCAGAGTCGACTCCGCATCCTCGCCCCATTGAGCCGCCACAAGTGCGCGAAACCGCTTCCCGATGGGAGTGCTGCCGCGCAGCTGATGACCCAGGCTCGGAAGTGCCTGCTGGGGACAGCCCACCAGCTTAAGGAAGGGGATGACATGGATCAGATCGGATTCGGCCGTGCAGTCCTGGTAGAGCCCAAGTTGGCGGGTCAGATTCGTGACATTGGCGCCGAATGACGTTTCCGGAAGACCTGTGATTTGGACTAGACGTTTCCAGACGGCGGTGTCCCCATCACCTGAAAAACAAGATTGGTAGGCTTGTGCCAGCAGGACGGCAAGTGCAGCGGCAGCGCCGCTGTTCGTGGGGGCGTAATGTCCCAGGTGCCGATGCCACTGGAAATGGTGGAACCACTTGAGGAGCATGGCTGCATCCTCCTGATCCCACGACCAAGGAAGTGGCCGATCTGCAATGACTACTCGAAACCAAGCGCCAAAGTTGGCCGGAGATTCATGATGAAAAGACTGAAGCGCACGCATCGATGACCCAAGCAAACAAAAAAATTGAAAGAAATTATAAAAAACGTGGATAGTAAAATCAAAGGGTCAGAACGCTGAATGACGAAAAGACAAAGAGCGGTCTGGCGTGGGGTAGTCGGGTCGGATAAGGCTCTGAACTGGATCTGATTGCCAAAGATCTGTGTGATTTGACTAGGATCGCACCCTTCTCCATTACGTCAAGTAGTCCTTGACCATGGCTTTGCCCACCAACGCGGCGTTTTGGTGTCGTTTTGGTGGGCTCTGGGAAGGTGTTCGGCTCATCCCACGGGGCTTGAGTTTCCTATAGAGGCTCCGCCCGCTTTTCGATGGTTTCCAGAATTCGGCGGATCACACCGCTTTGTGTCAGGAATGGAGAGTCAGGAATGGAATGCGCTGCATTCGGCACGAGCACTTTGGGCACTCCAGAACGTCGATACCGAGCCCGGAGCAAGGGCGAAGGGCCACCGGCGCAAAACGACGGCCGGAAGGAAGCAACGGATGCGTTGCTTCCCATGGATGGGCCGCGTGACAAACCATCTGGAGCAACTGCGCCCAGGGAGTTCTACGACCAAAGCGGTTCTCTTCTTGTCGGAGTCACCGTCCAGGATGCAGCAGGATGGGTCGGGCTTCGGAGGTGTCGGCACGACCAAAGGCCTCAGCATGGAATGGGGCGCGAAAACGCCATAGAAGCTCAGGGTGTGCTGCTTGGGCGGGGGAAATAGCGTGGCGAAGATCTTTTCCCGCTGGACGTGTCATCTACGGGCATGAAGGCGAGAAGTGCTGGCCTCCCCCGCGCGGAGGACCAGGGGCGGAGCTGATCCGCAGGTCGGTCCAAGGCTTCCATATCCCCGAAGTTCCATCGCATACTTCCTTGCTTCCCCCTCCAACCCCATTCCGCGGAGTCCACCATGCCCTCACCCCGTCTCCTTGGCCTTGCGCTCGCCGCCGCAGTGCCCTTGGCCGCCCAGGGCCACCAGTTCGGGATCACCCTGGCCTCGTCCAACCCAGGGGGAGGCGTGGCCAAGGAAGTGAGTCAGGCGGTTGGGCTGGGGGTCGAGGGCCGATTCGCGGTCACCCGCGGCCTCGCGCTGGTGGCCTACCTTCTCCTCGTGGTCCGGGACGTGATCGTCGCCAA
>CAZPUI010000842.1:0-2531 GCA_964589695.1 uncultured Solibacteraceae bacterium
CAGGGGGCCCGGCATCTGGCCCTGCTCTCCCGGAGCGGGGCAGGGGGGCCGGAGCTGGAGGCCACCCTCGGAACCCTCCGGGCCCAAGGGGTGCAGGTGGAGGTGTTCCAGGCGGACCTGGGCCAAAGGGAGGACGTGGCGCGGGCGCTTCGGGAGATGGAGGCCCTCCTGCCGCCCTTGGGGGGCGTGGTCCATGCCGCCACGGTGTACGCCTACGGGGTGGTGCAACAGACCACCGCCGAGGACCTGGCGCGGGTGCTCCTGCCCAAGGCCCTGGGGGCCTGGCATCTCCACGCGCTCACCCGGGACCTGGACTTCTTCGTGCTCTACTCCTCGGTGGCGGCCACCGTGGGCAACCCTGGCCAGGCCAACTACGCCGCGGCCAATGCCTGCCTGGATGCCCTGGCCCACCACCGGCGGACCCTGGGGCTCCCGGCCCTGAGCGTGGCCTGGGGGGGCATCGCCGAGGTGGGCTACCTGGCCCGGCATGCGGCCATCGGGGCGCGGCTGGCCAGCGGTGGCCTGGAACTCCTGGCCCCGGACCGGGCCCTGGGCCACCTGGGGGCCCTCCTGGGCCTGGATCCGGGGCACGCCGTGGTGGCGCCCCTGCGCTGGGGGGACCTGGCCCAGCGCTGGGCCGGGCTCCGATCCCCGCTCTTCTCCGAACGGGTGCCCCGGGCCGAGGCCGCGGGGGAGGCCTCCCTGCTGGACCGGCTGGGGGCGGCGGATCCCCTGGGCCGGATCCAGCTCCTGGCCGCGGAACTGGGACGCGGCGCCGCGCCCATTCTGGGCATCGCCCCGGACCAGGTGGACCTCCAGTCCCCCCTCACCCAGCTGGGCCTGGATTCCCTCATGGCCCTGGAGCTCAGCCTCCACCTCAAGCAGCACCTGGGGGTGGAGGTCTCCTCCATGCGCCTGCTGGGGGGCGACAACCTGGTGCGCCTGGCGGAGACCCTGCTGCCCCAGCTCCACCTGGGCCAGGCTCCTGCCCGGTCGGAGGGGTCGGACCTGGTGCCCCGGAACCCCGGGGCCGCCGTGCCCCTGTCCTACCAGCAACTGCCCATTTGGAACCTGGAGCAGCGCCTGCCGGGGCGGGCCTTCTACAACCTGCCCACCCTGGTGCGGGCGAAGGGTCCCGTGGACCTGGACCGGCTGCGGGCGGCCTTCGGCACCCTGGGGGCCCGGCACGAGATGCTCCACAGCCGGTTGGAGGGGGAGGGCCCCAGCCTCGTCTTCGACCGCGCCTGGATCCCGGAGGTCGGGATCCAGGACCTGGGCGACCTGGCGCCCGCCGAGCGGGAAGCGGCCCTGGAGGCCTGTTGGCGGGCCGAACAGACCCGTCCCTTCGACCTGCGGCAGGAGGCGCCCTGGCGGGCCCGAATCCTGGGGATGGGGGAGGAGGCGGCCTGGATCGTGGTGCTCCACCACCTGGCGGGGGATGGGGCCTCCCTGCGGATCTTCTTCGAGGAACTCTACGAGCTCTACGAGGCGTCCCGGGAGCTTCGGCCCCCGCGGCTCCCGGCCCTGGCCGTGCAGTACGGGGACTTCGCCCTGTGGCAGCGGACCCACTTCCAGGGGGCCCGCCTCCAGGACCTGGTGGCGCGGTGGAGGGGGCTCCTGGGGGACCGGATGCCGGTCCTGGACCTGCCCACGGACCATCCCCGGCCGGCCCTTTCGGGCTGCCATGGGGCCCGCCATCCCTTCGTCCTCGGACCCTCCTGTGTGTCCGCCCTGGAGGAACGCCTGGGGCAGGGCACGCGCTTCATGGTGCTCCTGGCCGCCCTGGGGCTCCTGGTGCGGCGGATCACGGGGGCCACGGAATTCTGCCTGGGCACCTTCGTGGCCAACCGCACCCGGCCCGAGGTCCGGGGCGTCCTGGGCTGTTTCATCAACGCCCTGCCCCTGCCCCTGCGGCTGGAGGGGGATCCCACCTTTCGTCAGGTCCTGGAGCAGGTGCAGGCCCTGATGGGGGAGGTCCACGCCCTGGCCGAACTGCCCTTCCCCCTGCTGGCGCAGGCCCTGGGCACGGCCCCGGCCCTGCCCGTGGTGCTCATCCTGCACAACGAGTTCGAAGCCCGGCAGGACTTCCGGGTGCGGGTGCACGAGGGGCTGGACACCTACCACCGGGAGGGGCAGAACCAGGGGGCCAAGCGGGACTGGACCCTGCATGTCTACGAACGGTCCACGGGGCTGGAGGGCTTCCTGGAATACGACACGGAGCTCTTCGAGGCCGCCACCATCGGCCGCCACCTGGAGACCTTTGCCGCGCTGCTGGAAGCCTGCTGTCGGAACCCAGATCTTCCCGTGTCTCGGGTGAGCGTTGAAGGGCGGGAGGAAATGCTTGTTTAACTCAGCGCGGCTCCCGGCCGCAGCCGAAGAGCGTGTTAAACACGGAGGACACGGAGAACACGGAGGGCACGGAGAATGGAAAGGAACCGTGACGTGAGAAGCCCAGCTTCCTGGCCTGGTTCCAGCCGGGGCGGAGCCGGGGAGCACACAGGTGTTCTCATAGGCTCCGCCCCTGCTGGAAC
>CAZPUI010000843.1:0-2529 GCA_964589695.1 uncultured Solibacteraceae bacterium
AAACGCGACTCCCCCAGCGTGATCAGCGGCCGAGGCTCCCTGAGCGACCGTGCCCCTTCCACCCTGCTCGCCCGGCGTCTCGGGAACGCCAATGCCAATGCCTTATACCTGGCGAGCCAGGAGGAACGGGCCACCGGCCGGCCCTTGATCGCAGGGAACGAGGTCAAGCTCCTGTTCGATGGGCCTCGCACCATTGCGGCCATGACTGCGGCCATCCAGGCCGCCAAGGACACCATCAATCTGGAAACCTACCTGTTTGACCAGGACCCCCTTGGGATCGCCTTCGCGGATCAGCTCATCCAGAAACAAAAGGAGGGCGTGCAGGTCAGCATCATGTACGACTGCGTAGGAACCCTGGGCACCCCCCAGGCCTTCTTTGACCGCATGCAGGCCGCGGGCATTCGCCTGCAGCCCTTCAATCCCGTGAATCCCGCCCGCAGGCCTGGTCGCTGGCATCTCAACAACCGTGATCACCGCAAGATCCTGGTGGTCGATGGCAACGTTGCCTTCACCGGCGGGGTCAACCTCACCAAGGCCTATGCGCGCAGCTCGTTGTTCAGGTCCAAGCAGTCGGATCGCAGCGCGGTGGGTTGGCGGGATACCCACCTGCAGATCAAAGGCCCAGCCGTGGCCGCACTGCAGTGGATGTTCCTGGATGCCTGGGCCCGCCAGGAGGACAGCCGGTTGCCCGAGAGGATGTATTTCCCTGTCCTGCCCCCCGCGGGTGGCCAGGTGCTTCGGGTCATCGGCAGCCGACCCGGGGGCGATTTCGAGATCTTCAAGGCATACTTCCTGGCCATTCATGGCGCCACCCGGTCCATTCACATCTCGGCGGCCTATTTCGTGCCGGACCCCCAGATCCTGGAGGCCCTCCTCGCCGCATCACGTCGCGGTGTGGAAGTCAAAATGATCTTTCCAAGCATTTCAGACAGCGGACCCGTATTCCACGCAGGGCGGGCGTTCTACCAAGCGATGCTGGAGGCTGGAATCAAAATATTCGAGCTCAAGACCTCGGTAATGCATGCCAAAACCGCGGTCATCGATGGCAGCTGGTCCACGGTGGGATCGGCCAACTTGGATATCCGAAGTTTCCTCCACAACCACGAAGTCAATGTCGTTGTATTGGGAGATGAATTTGCCCATGAGATGGAAAGTGCCTTCGAGGAAGACCTTCGAGGCAGCACTCCCATCACCTTGAAGGACTGGAAAAGGCGCCCCATGGGGCAACGCTTTAAAGAATGGTCCTCTCTCCTGATTTCATATTGGCTTTAAAGAGCATGATCACATTCCTTCAACCTTTAACAGCCCCTACGGAGCACCACTATGAAATCATCGGTTACCAAGTCAGATCTGGACCTTAAAACGGATGTCCTGGCGGAATTGACCTTTGAGCCTTCGGTCAATATGACGGCAATCAGAGTGCTCGTGAAGGATTGGGTCGTCACCCTCAATGGCACCACCGAAACCTACGATCAGCGGTGGAATGCCGTGAGGGCCGCCCAGCGCGTGGTGGGGGTCAGGGCCCTTGCGGATGATATCGTCGTGGACCTTCCCCAGGGGCACCAACGCACCGATGGCGACCTTGCGGCGGCCGCAGCCCATCACCTTGAATGGTCAACCCTGGTGCCCCCAGGCACCGTCTCCGTGACCGTGGCCAAGGGGCTCATCACCCTGGCGGGGGAAGTGGAATGGTGGTACCAGAAGAACGCCGCCGAAAACGCGAGTCAGCACATAACGCGCGTCAAACGGGTGAACAACCGGATCACCATCCTCCCCAAACAGACCCCTTCGGAGGTCGCAAAGACCATCCAATCCGCCTTTGAGCGCACGGCCCTGATCGATGCCAATCGCATCAAGGTTGAGATCCTCGGCAACAAGGTGATCCTTCGCGGTACGGTCCGCCACAATCTGGAGCGGGAGGAGGCCGAACGCATCGCCTGGGCGGCTGCCGGGGTCCTCTCGGTGGAGAACCACCTTACGGTGGCCTGGTCCTGGGCCTTCGCGGAATAAGTCCCGGAACGGTGCGGAAACCCAGTCCCATGAAAGCGCCCGGTGGGTGTCCAGCCACCCCTCCCCATGACCCACTTCCGGGGGTGATCCGGATCGAACCCTCGCCCCGCACCGTATTCGCCTTGCTACTCATCGCCGCCAGCCTATGGGTCTTGAGTCGCCTGCTGCCCGTCGTGCTCGTACTGGTGGCCGCCCTCATCATCGTGGGCACCATCAGCCCGGCCGTACAGTGGCTGGAAATGCGGCGCTGGCGCCGCGGGCTGAGCATTGGGGTCGTTTTCGGGCTGCTGTTGGTGATCACCATTCTTTTCATCACCATGACCATTCCCTCGCTCATGGCCCAAGCCACCAGCCTGCTGGACCGTGAACCCGCTCTGCGGGAGCGCTTGGCCACCTGGCTGGAGCACTCCCACCTCATGAGTCCCCTGGCCTCCCTGCTGCGCAATGTGCATTCCGGCGACCTGGTGCGCATGGCGGCATCGAATGCCATCGCCTTTTCCACCCGGGTGGTGGCCATCT
>CAZPUI010000844.1:0-2528 GCA_964589695.1 uncultured Solibacteraceae bacterium
GCACCGTTTCATTCTCCCCGGGTCGCCCACGGGCGGTGGTAGGACTGACATGACCGAGGGGAAGCCACGCATGCGTGGCTTCCTGCTCACCTTCGGTGAGCGAAGTCCCCCCTCGTGCTCCCCCACGTGGTGTCTCGGCAGAGCCGAGACACCACGTCTGGTCAGACCGAGAAGTAGCGCGCCTGGGGATGCCAGGCCACCAGGGCCGAAGTGCTGAATTCGGGGTCCATCTGCTGACTCTCCGTGAGGTGTACGCCCAGGCTGGAGGCCTCGAGGAGCTCCAGGATCGTCCCATTGCCCGCCAGGTCTGGACAGGCGGGATAGCCGAAGCTGTAGCGGCTGCCCTGGTACCCCTGACTGAAGAGAACCCGTTTGTCCTTGGCATCCAGCTGGGCAATGCCCAGCTCCCGGCGGATCCTGGCATGGACCCATTCCGCACAAGCCTCGGTCAGCTCTGTGGCCAGGCCGTGGAAGTAGAAGTAGTCGCTGTAGCGGTGCTCGGCGTACAGCTGGGCGGAGTGAGCCGCAGCCTCGTCCCCCAAGGTCACAAGCTGAAGCCCCAGGACGTCGAAACGTCCACTGGACACGGGTTCGAAGAAGTCCGCAATGGACAGCCGCCGTCCACCGTGCTGCCGGGGGAGGGCGAAGGTGGTGAGCCGGGTGGTGCGGTCGGGAGTGAAGACATGGAGGTCGTTACCCTCGGACTGCGCGGGGAAGTAGCCGTACCGCACCCGAGGCACGAGAAGGCGCTCCTCCAGGATCCGTGCCTTCCATTGGGCCAGGAGGGGCTCGGCCTTCTCCTTCAGGACCGCCTCGAACTGAGCGTCCGAGAGGCTGCCCTGGGTGAAGGACCAGCGGTTGCGCACCACCACGAACTCGTCCAGGTACTCCAGCACCTCGTCCAGGGGCACTTCGGGATCCCGCCAGCCCAGGAAGGGCGGTGTGGGCAGCGTGTCAGGACGATGCACCAGGCTGGATTGGCCTGCGGCCGTCAGAGCCACCCGACTCTCGCCCCGGTGGATCACCTGGATGCCCGAGGGTGCAGGAGCGGCGGTGGCCTGGGGCAGGGCCTCCCCGGCCACGATGGCGTTCATATGGCGCAGTCCTTCGAAGGCATCCTCGGCGTAGAGCACGGCGCCGGAATAGGCCCTTCGGCAGTCCTGTTCGACATAATCCCGGGTGAGGGCCGCTCCCCCGAGAATCACGGGGACGCCATACCCCCTGCCCTCCATGTGCCCCAGGTTCTCCTTCATGATGACCGTGGACTTCACCAGGAGGCCCGAAAGACCGATGGCATCGGCGGGTCGCGCATCCAGGGCCTTGAGGATGTCCTCGATGGGCTGCTTGATGCCCAGGTTCTCCACTTCGAAGCCATTGTTGCTGAGGATGATATCCACCAGGTTCTTCCCGATGTCGTGCACATCCCCCCGCACCGTGGCCAGGATGATGCGGCCCTTCCGGGTGGAAGCATCCTTGGCCAGGTGGGGCTGGATGCGCGCAATGGCGACCTTCATGGCCTCGGCGCTTTCCAGCACGAAGGGAAGCTGCATCTCCCCAGCCCCGAAGCGCTCACCCACCACCTTCATGCCCTCCAGAAGCACATTGTTGATGAGGTGCAGGGGGTCGTGGTCCCGCAGGGCCTCGTCCACATCCGCCAGCACCAGCTGCTTCTCACCGTCGATGATGTCCAGGCGGAGGCGGGCCTCCACATCCAGGCCTTCCCTCCGGTTCTCGGCCACGGCCACCTTCTTCCCTGCATAGCGGGTGACGATGTCCTTGATGGGGTCGTAGCCTTCGCCTCGCCGGTCAAAGATGAGGTCCTCGAAGAGCTTCCGCTCCCCGGGATCGATCTTGGCCACGGGAATGACCTTACCTGCGTTGAAGATGGCCATGTCCAGCCCGTGCTGCACGGCGTGGTAGAGCATGAGGGCGTTCAGAATGTGACGGGCGGCGGGACTCAGGCCGAAGCTGACATTGGAGACCCCCAGGCTCGTAAGCACCTGGGGCCAGCGAGCCTTGATGGCCCGGAGGCTCTCCAGGGTGGCGAGGGCGGAGCCACGGAATTCCTCGTCTCCACTGCCCAAGGTGAAGGTCAGGGGGTCGATGATGAGGTCCGAAGGATGGAAGCCGTATTCCTCCACCACGAGCTTCACCAGACGCTCGGCCACCTCCACCTTGCGCTCCACGGTCTTGGCCATGCCCTGCTCGTCGATGGTGAGGCCCACCACCGCGGCACCGTGACGCTTGCAGAGGTCCAGGATCTGGCGCGCCTTCGCCTCCCCATCCTCGAAGTTGATTGAATTGATGATGGCCTTGCCCGGCGCCATCTCCAGGGCCTTCTCAATGGCGGGCACTTCCGTGGAATCGATCATGAGGGGCATGGTGATCTGGGTGACCAGGCGCCTGAGGAAGGCCTCCATGTCCCGGACCTCGTCCCGTCCCACGTACGCCACGCAGACATCCAGCACGTGCGCACCTTCCCGCTGCTGCTCGCGGCCGATGCCCACCAAGCCATCCCAGTCCTCCGC
>CAZPUI010000845.1:0-2514 GCA_964589695.1 uncultured Solibacteraceae bacterium
ATCCACATCGCCGCGAGCTAGGAGCCCAAGGATGCCCGATCGCCCTTATGCCATCACCTTCGGGACCCTCCTCCTGGGCCTGGCCCTCCTTGCCCTCCTGGCCTTCCTTGCCCTGGGGCAGATTCCCTCAGGAACCGCTTCCCCCCAGACCCTCCAGGACCTGGGCACCCTGTTTTCGGGGCTCACCCTTCTGGCGGCCCTGGGAATGCACCGGGGCTCTCGGCGGCGGATCCGTCGGACGGAGGGCCGACCCCAGGATCTGGGCAGCTGGATGGCGGGTTTGGGCTCCTGGGCCAGCCTGGGCATGGTGCCCCTCCTGGCGGGACTCGCCTACCATGCGCTGGGGGGTCAGCATCCCGCCACGGCGCGGTACGCCCGCACCTTCCTGGTGCTCGCGCCGCTGATGTTCGTGGCCACGGTGCCCTGGCCAAAGCGCAGCCAAGCCCCCCACGGGCCCCAGGAAAACCCTATCCTTGAGCCATGAACCCCATGCCTGCACCCAATCCCGATGAAAACCTCAGGACCCAGGCCCTCCCCCTGCAGCCCCTGCCCGAGGACCGCACCCATCCTTGCACGGAGCAGGATCTCCTGCTGGCCCAGGGGAAGAACCTGCTTCCGCCCCTCGCCGCCACCCAGCTGATGGCCCTGCCTTCGCCCGAAGCCACCCAGGCCTTGCCCTCCCGGATCGACCAGGGAACGGTGCCCACCCAAGGCATGCCCTTGCCGCCGCCGGTCCCAGCGCCCCTGCCCGGCACCCTGGCCATGGAAATCCTGCCCGGCACGGTGGCCATGCCGGGGGTTCCGCCCCCTCCCCCGGAGGCTCCCCCCCAGCCCATGCACGTGCCGCCCTTGGTCGTTGAACCCCTGCCCGGCACCATGGCCATGGAAATCCTGCCCGGCACGGTGGCCATGCCGGGGGTTCCCCCCCCCCCCCCGGGGGCCCCCCCCAGCCCATGCACGTGCCGCCCTTGGTCGTTGAACCCCTGCCCGGCACCCTGGCCATGGAAATCCTGCCCGGCACGGTGGCCATGCCGGGGGTTCCGCCCCCTCCCCCGGAGGCTCCCCCCCAGCCCATGCACGTGCCGCCCTTGGTCGTTGAACCCCTGCCCGGCACCATGGCCATGGAAATCCTGCCCGGCACGGTGGCCATGCCGGGGGTTCCGCCCCCGATGCCACCCCCCTTTGCGCCCCAGACCACCCAGCAGCTTGGCATGGCCTCGGCCGCCATCCAGAACCTGGAACCCCTGGCCCACCCTGCGGCCACCCGGGCCATGCCCCTGGAGCTGGACACCTCGGGCCTGCCCCCCCTTGTGGCCACCCAGTTGCAGCCAAGGGTCGCGCCCCCCTTTGCCGATCATCCCCCACGCGCGCCCCGGCATCTCTGGCGCTATGTCCTTGGGGGCGTGGGCCTTCTGCTCCTGGGGGGGGCGGTGGCCTACTGGTTGGAACCCGCCTGGTTCGGGCATTCCAGCCTGCTGCCCCGCATGGAACCCCGGGCCGTGGACGTACCCCCTTCCCTGGCACCCCTTGTGGAACGGGCCCGAACCGGAGACACGAAGGCCATGCGTCAACTGGGCCTCTCCTATGCCTACGGCCTTGATGTGAAGAAGGATCGGAATGAAGCCCGACGCTGGCTCCGAAAGGCCATCGCCGCGGGGGATGCCGTGGCCAAAGCCGAGCTGGAGCGCATCGACGCCGAGGAGCGGTCCTGAGCGCGTGGTCCCATGAGCAGCCGCCTGTCCAGGCCCAACCGGCCCACGTCCTTCACGGTCCAGCCCGAGAACCCTCCCGATGATCCAGGGCACTTGCCCTCATGGAATCCGAGAGTCCAGGCTCGAGGTCTCTCGTTTTCCGAGCCTCCAAGGAGCGAACATGAAGAGACCCAAGGTCATGGAAATGCGGGGAGAAGCGCCAACGCTGCTTCCGGGTCGTAGTGAAGAATCCTGGCGGGGCATCCAATTGGGCCTTGGCGCGGCCCCCCTACCGACGACCTTTGACCTAGAACCCAGTGAGGATTATCCGCCAAGGCCCTTTGCGAAATTTGCAAAGACCTCGCTTCGCATCGTCTTTTGGTTCATCGGCCTCCTTTATGTCGCAATCCTCGCATTGGAAATGGTTAACGCCTTTGGATCGCACTAAACCCCATCAGTTCCCCAGCCGCCACACCAGAATCCGCTTCGCGGCGGCGGGTCCCACCAACTCCTGGAGCCGGGCCTCTTCGGCCTCCCGCACGGCTTTCAAGCTCCCCAGGGCCTGGAGCAGCTTCTTGGCGGTGGCGGGGCCGATGCCTGGGATCTGGGTGAGTTCGGTCTGCACGGTGCGCTTGGCGCGCAGGGCGCGGTGGAAGGTGATGGCGAAGCGGTGGGCCTCGTCCCGCAGGCGCTGGAGGAGCTGCAACACAGGGCTGGTGCGGGGGATGCGCAGGGGTTCGGAGCTGCCGGGCCGGTAGACCCATTCCTCCTTCTTGGCCAGGGAGGCCAGTTCCACATGGGCCAGTCCAAGGGCCCCCAGGGC
>CAZPUI010000846.1:0-2513 GCA_964589695.1 uncultured Solibacteraceae bacterium
GGGCGGTGGATAGCTCCGGGGGCTCGGGGGGGGCGAGGGCGGCGGCCCGGGGCACCGCCGCCGTGAGGGTCACGGGGGAGGAACTGGGTCCCCTCAACTTCGAGGAGGTCCGGGGGGTGACGGGGCTCAAGGAGGCCACCATCAAGCTGGAGGGGCGGGAGCTCACCGTGGCCGTGGCCAATGGTCTCCACAACGCCAAGGCCGTGCTGGACAGCATTCGCAAAGGTGAAAAGACCTACCACCTGGTGGAAGTGATGGCCTGCCCCGGGGGCTGCATCATGGGGGGCGGCCAGCCCTATCCGCCCTACGAATATGAAGTGCTGGACCCCGAGCTCTCCAAGGCCAGGGCCCGGGCCCTCTATGACATCGACGCCAACAAGCAGCTGCGCCGCTCCCACGAGAATCCCGGCATCCTCAAGCTCTACGCCGAATTCCTGGGCGAGCCCAATGGCGAGAAGGCCCACGAGCTGCTCCACACCCACTACCAGCCGCGCCTTCCCAGGGGGATCCGATGAGCTGCCCTTGTTCCACCCATGACACCTGGCCCGAAGTCCAGGCCGCCAGCCTGGCCGCCCTGCCCGAGCACATCGTGGCGGCCATTGAGGCGGCCCGGGCCCAGCCCCGCTTCGAGAGCAACCTCATCGCCATCCTGCACCAGGTCCAGGCCCATTTCGGCTACCTGGGCCAGGAGCAGATGCACGCCGTGGCCCAGCTGGCCCAGATCCCCCTGGCCAAGGTGACGGGGGTGGCCACCTTCTACCATTTTTTCCGTCTGCAGCCCCGGGGCAAGCACATCATCAATGTGTGCATGGGCACCGCCTGCTACGTGAAGGGGGCCGACAAGCTGAGCCAGCGCCTGATGGACGAACTGGGCATCCATTTCGGGGAGACCACCAAGGATGGCCTGTTCACCCTGGAGAGCAGCCGTTGCCTGGGCACCTGCGGCCTGGCCCCCGTGGTGATGGTGGACGACCAGATCTACGGCCCCGTCACCCCCGCGGAGATCGGCGTCATCCTGGACAAGTACACGAAGAAGCCGAAGGTGGCTGCGAAGTGATCAAAAAGGCGCCTGCGGCGCCTTTTTGAAGGGGGTGTGCGAAACTTGAGGCTGCTCGGAGGCGTTTGACATGTGCACGACCTGTGGCTGCGGTGGGGATGGGGCGAAAATCGTAGGGCATGACCACCACCACCCTCACCGCCGCCAAGGCCGCATCCTCCGCAAGGTCCAACCCCCATCTCAGAATCGCGCCAGCGATTCTGAGCCCAGGATGCTCCTCCTGGAACAGGACCTGCTCGCCAAGAACAACGCCTATGCCGAAGCCAACCGCCAGGCCTGGGGGGCCCGGGGAATCTTTGCCCTGAACCTGGTGTCCAGCCCCGGCTCCGGCAAGACGACCCTTCTCACCACCCTCCTGCAGCGGCTCAAGGACCGCTTCCCCATGGGGGTCGTGGAGGGGGACCAGGAGACCAGCTTCGATGCCGACCGCATCAAGGCCACGGGGGTGCCCGCCATCCAGATCAACACGGGCAAGGGCTGCCACCTGGACGCCCACCTGGTGGGCCACGCTGCGGAGCACCTGGGGCTCCCGGACGGGTCCCTGCTCTTCATCGAAAACGTCGGGAACCTCGTGTGTCCGGCAGCCTTCGACCTGGGGGAGGCCCACAAGGTGGTGATCCTCTCCGTGACCGAGGGGGAGGACAAACCCCTGAAATATCCGGACATGTTCGCCGCCGCGGACCTCATGGTGCTCAACAAGGTGGACCTCCTGCCCCACCTGAGCTTCGACGTGGAGCGCTGCCTGGGTTTCGCCCGGCGGGTCAACCCCACCCTCACCGTGCTGCAGGTCTCGGCCACCACCGGTCAGGGGCTGGAAGCCCTGCTGGCGTGGATCGAGGCCGGGGCACGGAAGGTCGGAGCCCCCACCCCGTCATGACCCCACGCTGGCATCTGGCGGTGGAGGGCATCGTCCAGGGGGTGGGCTTCCGCCCCTTCGTCTACCGCATCGCCCGGGAACATGGCCTCACGGGATGGGTGCGAAACCGCCCCGAGGGTGTGGAGATCGAAGTCCAGGGGGAAGTTTTGGCCCTGGAAGCCTTTCTGCGGGATCTGCAGGACCGCAAGCCGCCCGCAGCGCGGTTAAGGTCTGTGACCCGGATGGAGCGGGAGCCCCTGGCCTCCGAGGCAACCTTCATCATCGTGCCCAGTGCCGCCAGTGAGATCACCCGGCCCTCCATCCCCCCGGACCTGGCCCTCTGTGAGGCGTGCGCAGAGGAGGTGGATACCCCCGGCACCCGGCGTTTTCGCTACCCCTTCACCAACTGCACCCACTGCGGACCCCGGTACACCCTCATCGAAGGGCTGCCCTACGACCGTCCCCTGACCTCCATGAAGGCCTTCCCGCTCTGCCCGGACTGCCTGCGGGAATACCAGGATGTGGAGGACCGCCGCTTCCACGCCCAGCCCGTGGCCTGTCCCGTCTGTGGGCCCAAGCTCCGTTACCTTGGTCCCGATG
>CAZPUI010000847.1:0-2505 GCA_964589695.1 uncultured Solibacteraceae bacterium
GTGGCCGCCGGCTGGAAGGCCGACCCGGCGACGCAGACCTTCACCGGCACCACCGTACCCCGAGCCTTCAGCATCGCAGCCCCCGCAGAAGGGAGGCCAGGGCTTCCCCTGGATCCTCCACGGCCATAAAGGCCGAACCGATCAACACCGCGTCGTAGCCCAGTTGTTTCATGTCCAGCAAATCAGGCACCGACTTCAATCCGCTTTCCGCAACTTTGACGGCCCCTGCGGGCAGTTCGTTCACCAGGGTTCGGGTTCGCGTCCGGTCCATGTCGAGGGTGCCCAGGTCCCGGTGGTTCACGCCCACCAGATCCAGGGGGAGACCCGCCACCTTGGCCAGATCCGTGAGGTCATGGACTTCCACCAGGGCCGCCATGCCCAGCGCCCGGGACTCCTCCAGCATGGCGGCCAGGGTCTCCCGATCCAGACAGCGGGCGATGAGCAGCAAGGCATCGGCCCCGGCCCTGCGCAGTTCCAGCACATCCAGGGGGTCCACGAAGAACCCCTTGGCCAGCACGGGCAGGTCCACCACCGCCTTGGCCCGGGCGAGGAAGGTCGGGTCCCCTCCGAAATGGGGCCCATCCACGAGGACCGAAAGGGCCGCGGCCCCGGCGCGGGCGTAGCCCTGGGCCACGAATTCCACATCCAGGGCCGGGCGAAGCACGCCCTTGCTGGGGGAGCGGAACTTGATCTCCGCCAGCACGGCGGGTCCACCTCGGCGAAGTGCGGCCACCAGATCCCGGGGGGCCTTCAGCTGGCCCAGCTCCGCCCGCAGGCCCTCCAGGTCCACGCCCTGCCGGCGCGCGGGAACCTGGGCCCGGAGTTCTTGGGTGTACCTGTCCAGCCAGTTCATGCACCCACCTCCGGGCAGGTCTGGCGCAGAGTTACGAGCCGCGCCAGGGCCGCGCCGGAATCGATGGCATGGGCCGCCAACTGGAAGCCCTCCCTCAGGTCCTTCGTCTTCCCTGCAATGTGGAGCACGCAGGCGGCATTGGCACAGACCGCCTCCCGGAAGCCTCCGGGGGCGCCCTGCAGCAGGGCCACGATGGCCTGGGCATTCTCCACGGCATCGCCCCCTTTGAGTTCCGCGGGATCGAGGGTGCGGGCCCCGAAGGCCTCGGGGGGAAGGCAGAGCTCCCGGGTTGCCCCACCTTCCACCAGGATGGCCTGGGCGGGGGCCGTGAGGCTCACTTCGTCGTAGGGGCCCGGTGTGTGCACCACCATGGACCTTTCGGTGCCCAGCCCCGCCAGCACCGCCGCCAGGGTGTGCATGGCCTCCAGGCTGAAGGTGCCGATGACCTGGCGCTGCACCCCCGCGGGATTCACCACGGGGCCCAGGAGGTTGAAGGCGGTGCGAAAGCCCAGGGTCCGGCGCACGGGGCCGATCTTGGCGAACAAGGGATGGTGGGCCGGAGCATAAATGAAGCCGAGACCCTCGTTGCGGATGCAATTCACCAGGGTCTCCGGCGCCTGGCGAAGGCCGATGCCCAGAGCCTTGAGCACATCCGCACTGCCCGTGCGGCTGGATACGCCATGGTTGCCGTGCTTGGCCACGGGCACGCCGGCACCTGCCACCACGAAGGCGGCGGCGGTGCTGAGGTTCCGGGTGCATTGGCCGTCGCCCCCGGTCCCGCAAAGGTCCACGGCGGCACAATCCCCCAGGTCCACGGGAAGCAGGCGTTCCCGCAAGACCTCCACGAAGCCGATGAGCACCTCGCTGGTCTCCCCACGGATGCGCAGGGCGGTGAGGGCCGCGGATAGAACCTCGGGACCCACGAGGCCATCCCCGAAGGCCCGGAGCAGATCCGAGGCCTGGCGGCGCGTCATGGGTGCGCCAGAGACCGCGGAATGGAGCAGTTCCAGGCTCATGCGGCCTCCTTCCGCCGGTACTGGCGCAGGAAGTTGCGCACCAGCTGGACCCCCTGGGGTGTGAGCACGCTTTCGGGATGGAACTGGAGGCCCACCATGGGGTGGATCCGGTGGGACATGGCCATGAGGACCCCGTCCCGGCTGTGGGCCAGGGGCACCAGGTCCCCGGGGAGGCCCTCCTCCTCCACCACCAGGCTATGGTAGCGGCCTGCATCCAGGGGATTGGGGAGTCCGGCGAAGATGCTGCGGCCCTCGTGGTGCACGGCGCTGGCCTTGCCATGCATGAGGCTGGGGGCATGGACCACCTTGGCCCCGAAGGCCTGGCCCAGGGCCTGGTGACCCAGGCAGACCCCCAGGGTGGGAATGCGGGGCGTACAGACCTTGATGATGTCCAGCAGGTTCCCCGCCTGGGAGGGGGTGCCGGGGCCCGGGGAGAGCACCAGGAAGTCCGGGGCCAGGGCCAGGACCTCCTCCGGCTGGATGGCGTCATTGCGCACCACCCGGATGTCCGGCTGCAGGGTGCCCAGGAGCTGCACGAGGTTGTAGGTGAAGGAGTCGTAGTTATCGATCACCAAGATCATGGGGCCTCCCAGGGTGGGGCAAGGTGTGCATCGGTGGAGGGCGGTGGGGACCATG
>CAZPUI010000848.1:0-2505 GCA_964589695.1 uncultured Solibacteraceae bacterium
AGGCGACCTTTCGCAGGAGGCCTCCAGAATCGATGCACTCTTGCCAGAGGGGACCTGCCCAGGCCTGGACCATCTCCACGGCCCGATCCCCGTCGTGCCGGGCCAGGCACAGCGCCAGTTCGCCCATGTCGTAGACCACGGTCTCCTTGGCGAAGTGCAGACCCGTCTTGGCGGCCATGTTGGCGTAGTGAACCAGGTGGTTGGTGGTGCTGTGCATGCGGTCCGGCTCGGCGTGGAAAGCCTCGATGAGCAGGCGGAAGTGGTAGGAGAGGTTCTGGAAACGGCGCAGATCCTTGGCCTCGATGGCCTCCCGGGTGAGGGTATTGAGGGCCATGACATGGAGTTCCACCACCTGGTCCCGGCCCAGGAGGGTGGCCAGGTGCGCCGTGTCCACCAGCCTTGAGGCCAGCTCCGCCAGGATTTCATGCTGGTGCCGGGTTGCCATCTCCATGACCTTGAGCATCTGGGCCAGGATGTAGGCTTCGGGCCAGACCTTTTCCCTGGTCAGGAATTCCTGCCCCTCCCGGGCGAGGCCCGGCACAAAACAGGGGTGCACGGAGCGCCAGGACTGGTCCCCCAGGATGCCGCTGCCCACCACCTCCGTGAGGAAGGCGTGGAAGGAGGCCAGGGACAGGAGCACCAGCTGACGATCGCCTCGGCTCATGCCCGTGAGGGCCAGGTTGGCCAGCACGTCGACGGTATCAAAGAAATCCTTGGCGTTCTGGAGCGAGGGGGCCTTGCGGTTCAGATTGGCCAGGCTGTGGATGCCCTTGCGGGTGAGCATGGGCACGAAGAAGCTGGGGCGCAGGAACTGGCTGATGCCGTAAAGAAAGGGCAGGGCCCCGGCCATGACCAGCAGGCAGAGGAAGGCCAGCAGACCTTCGAGCCAGACCGCCGCGGGATGGGGCCGGGGGAAGAACGAGAGCGTCATCGCCACGGTGTGGCTCACCAGCAGCACGGCGAGCCCCACCACGATCATGGGGTGGGTGACATACAGCTTCACGAGCTTTGGGGTGTAGAGGTTCGCCGTGAGCGGAACGATCAGGGCGATGCAGGTGAGCATCACCGCGGTGAACTGGTTCAGGGTTCGACTGGCGGTGGAGAGGCCGGCGATGCCAAAGTCCAGGCTGGTCCCGTGGTTGATCACAAGGTAGGCCACCACCAGAGCCCCGGCCGCACAGATCAAGGCAAGGTCCAGGGAATGGTGGTGGGTGCGAGACCTTCCGAGGCGCTGCTGGGTCATGGGTGCCTCTTCGGCACCCCAGCGTCTGTCTTCAAATTCGCGTCGGCCCGCGGTCGATTCGAGGTTCTGACTACTTCAGGGCCTCCACGCCCGAGAAGGCTCGGTCCGGGCGCAGTTCATTGAGGATGATGGCATCGCCGTCGGTGGTCTCGTTCGTGACCATGCGGGCCAGGAGGCTGCCCACACCGGGCCCCAGCATGTACCCCTGACCACACATGCCCACGGCGTGGATGTAGCCTTCCAGGCCCTGCTCGAAACCGACGATGGGGGCGCCATCGGGGGTCATGGGATAGAGCCCTCGCCAGGTGCGGCGGACCTTCAGGTTCGCCAGCTTGGGCATGAGGTTCACCATGCGGCGGGCCACCTGGGGCAGGAATTCGCTGGTCTCCCGACGATCGCTGCCCACCATGGGTGGGTCCGGGGTGATGCAGAAGACCACCTGGCCGGGCTTGTGCTGGTAGAAGTAGTAGTTCTTGGAGCCAGGTGCGGGGCGGATGTCCACGATCATGGGCTTCAGGAAGGGGGCCACGCCTTCGGTGATACCGCCCTCGTGGCAGTCCGGGAAGACGGGCACGTCCAGGCCCAGTCCCTCGGCCACCTGGCGGGCACTGGCCCCGGCGGCGTTGATGACGGTGGAGCAGGCATAGCCGCCCTTGTCGGTGCGCACCCCCACCACCTTGCCGTGGCGGCGCAGGATGGCCGTGACCCGCTCGTTGAAACGGCAGGTCACCCCGAGCTTCACGGCGCGATGGTAGAAGGCTGAGGCGCTGAGCATGGGGCTGGCGCTGCCATCTCCGGGGCTGAAGGTACCACCGAGCAGCCCCTCGGCCTGGAGGCCCGGGGCCATGGCCAGGATGGCTTCCCGGTCGTACCAGTCGATGTCCAGGCCCGCGGCCTTCTGGACCTTGAGCAGATTCTTGAGGGTCGTCTCCTCGGCTTCGCGGTAGGCCACGAACACGTAGCCCCCCTGGGTCCACTCGATATCGAAGCCGTGCTGCTCCTTCCATGTGGAGAAGGTGGCCAGGGAGTCCAGTCCCAGGCGGATCTTGGCGGGGGTGGCATGGGTGGCGCGGATGCCCCCGATGGCGGCCTTGTTGCAGCCCTGACCCGCGCTGGCGTACTGGTCCAGGCAGAGCACCTTGAGGCCCTTTTCCGCCAGGTACATCGAGGCGGGCATACCGACGCTCCCGGCGCCGATGACAATCACGTCGTAGGTGGGGGTCGACATTACAGGCCTCCTTCCATGGCGCTGACGGCGTGGG
>CAZPUI010000849.1:0-2505 GCA_964589695.1 uncultured Solibacteraceae bacterium
GCCGTGAAAGGGCGGTGTCCTAACCCCTAGACGATAGCCCCATGTTTTCAACTGCTGGTGGGCCCAGCGCGACTCGAACGCGCGACCAACGGCTTAAAAGGCCGCTGCTCTACCGGCTGAGCTATGGGCCCGTGCCTTTGATCGGCGCGAAGATCCATTCTGCCCTGGATTGGGGGGGATTGCAATGGTTCAACGTCCCTGGAGTTCGGCCACCAGGTGGGGGGCGTCGTAGACCTTGGCCAAGGCTTCCAGGATGGCCCGGGAATCCACAGCCACGGCGCGCTTGGTGGCGGCGTCGTAGATGTAATAGCCCCCCTGCCCTTCGTACACGCTGTCGAAGTTGATGCCCACGAAGTGGCCCTTGGTGTTCACCACGGGGCTGCCGCTGTTCCCGCCCACGGTGTCGCAGGCGTAGATGAAGTTGAAGGGGGTGGCCAGGTGAAGCTTGTCCTTGCGGTCCAGCCAGCGCTGGGGGAGCACCCACTGGCCGTTCTCGGCCTTGGCGGCATTGCCGCCCCAACCCTCATGGCGGTCGTAGAGGCCGTACATCGTGGTAAAGGGCTGGGCCTTGGTGCCCACCCCGTTGGCGTAGGTGGTCACAGGGCCGTAACCCATCCGAAGGCTGGAGTTGGCATCGGGGTACTGTTCCTTGCCGTAGACCTTGAAGCGGGCCTCCGCCAACCGCGCGAGATGCTCGTTCACCACGTTGGTGACCTGGGTCTCCACCTTCTTCTGGACGGCCCTCTGGAGGGGATCCAACTTGCGGGCCAGGGCGAGCATGGGATCGGTACTGGCGGTCACGCCCTTGGCCCCCCCTTCCAGCAGCGCTTTGCGGGTCGCCAGTTCATGCAGCTGGGTGCCTTCCACCAGGGTGCGGGCCACCTCCCGGGGATCCTTGCCCCCGAGCATGGCCACCACGAAGGGGTGGGACTTCCCAAGCTCCACCGCCGCCTCCTCCAAGCCTGCGGCGAGGCGGGCCTGCTCCAGGCTCTTGTGCACGGGCCTCGGCGAAAGGAGGCGCTTCTGGGCGGCCTTCTCGTCGGCAAATTCCGCCAACCGCTCCTTCACGGGCTTGGCCAATTCACCGTGAACGCGTACCAGCTCGAGGGCGTACCCCAGGAGGCTGCTGCCCCGGGTGTTCACCAGGCTGCTTTCCTTGAGGAGGGCCTTCTGGGCCACCATGGCCTTCTCGATCTTGGCCCAGCTCTGGGCGGTGTGGGCGGCCAGGGCTGGGTCCTTGGCCACGGCAGCCTTCAGGGCCTTTTCCGCCGCCTCGGCCTTGGCCATGGCGGTGGCCTTCTGCAGGCCCAGGAGACGCGCCTCGTTGCGCTTGCGCCCATTGTCGATGCCATAGATGACTTCCGAGGCCAGGCGCTGGGGCTCGTCCCCCGTGGCGGCAAAGGCAACCATGGCCTTCTTCTGGCGCTCGGCGCTCTTGATCTGGAAGGGAAGCTGGATGTCCCGTGCGAATTGCATCTGGGCCACGGTCCACTGGCGGAAGGTGGCGCCGGGATGGCCACTGAGGAGGGTCAGGTCCCCGTTCTTGAGGGCATCCGTGGCGAAGGGCAGGAAGCCTTCGGGACGGTGGGGCTTGCCCTGCTCGTAGACCCGGAAGAGGGCGAAGTCGAGATCCCAGCGGGGGTAGCTATAGTTGTCATCGTCGCCGCCCCAGGAGGCGATCTGTGCCTCGGGGGCCATCACCAGGCGCACATCCTCGAACTTCTTGAAACGGTAGATCCAGTACTCGCCCCCCTGGTAGAGGGTCACGCCTTCACAGGTGAGACCGGTGGCCTTGGCCTCCTCCGCCCGAAGCTTTTCCAGGGCCTGTTTGCGGGCCTGTACGGGGTCTCCCTTGGTGGCTGCAGCGGCCTCCCGCACCTTGGCCGTGACATCCTGGCTGCCCACCAGGATCTGGAGGGTCAGGCCAGGAACCTTGATCTCAGCGTCCCGGGTGGGGGCCACAAAGCCATCCCTGATGAAGTCCTTGGCCTGGGTGCTCACCTGGGAGATGGCGCCTCGACCCACATGGTGGTTGGTGATCACCAGGCCATCCTTGCTCACGAAGGCGCCGGTGCCTCCTGGGAAGCGCAGGGTGGCCAACTGGAGGTTGCGCAGCCAGGGGGCGTCGGGGGCGAAGCCGTACTTCGCCTGGATCCGCTTCAGGGGCAGGTTGTCGAAGGTCCACATGCCTTCGTCGGCCCGCAGGACACTGCCCACGAGGAGGAGGGAACACAGGGGAAGCAGGCAGCGTCGCATGGGTACTCCGGTTCAGGGATTGAGTTCGGCAAGGAGGTGACCACCGTCCAGGACCTTGGCCAGCACTTCGCGGATGGCACGGACGTCCAGGTTCACCGTCCGGTTGTGCAGTCCATCGTAGAAGTAGGGACCCCCCGCACTCTCCAGGTTGCCATCGAAGGCCAGGCCCACCAACTCCCCCTTGGCATCCACCACCGGACTGCCGGAGTTGCCGCCGATGATGTCGTGCGTGGAGGCGAAATTGTAGGG
>CAZPUI010000850.1:0-2500 GCA_964589695.1 uncultured Solibacteraceae bacterium
GCGGGCAGGGTTCCCCGTGAATCGGCGGAGCAGGTGTCGGGGGTCCGGGCGCGCCGGGGGGGGGGCCGAACGGGGGGGGGGGTCCACCACGAAGGTCCCGCCCCCCGCCCGGGTGTGCAGCCAACCTTCGGCAATCAGCTCCTGGTAGGCCGCCACCACAGTGTTTCGGTTCACATCCAGCTGTTCACCCAGGGACCGGCTTCCGGGCACGGCCTCCCCGGGCTTGAGGCGGCCCTCGCGAATGGCCTGCTCGATGCCCTTGGCGATCTGAAGAAAGATGGGCACGGGGGAGCGTTCATCCAGGGCCAAGGCCATGCGCCAGGTCAGCATGGAATCAGTTCTCCTTGGCCATCTTGAGTTCCTGACGGAGGGTCCAGCTCAGAACATAGTCCAGGGCCAGGGCCGTGGACAAGTTCCGTCGGCCCTCGGCCAGCCATTCTGCCCGCCTTTTCCCTCGGAGCCCCTGGGCGCCTTGAATCTGCAGGGCCCCCTCCGTCCCAAGCCACATGCTGCGCACCCTGGCCATGGGTGTCTTGTGGGCTGAACGCACGCTTTGCAGGCCCAGGTTGACCCAGCGTGAGGGATCGGCCCCCCGCAGCACCTCGTTCAGCCCCCTCAGGCGCCACACGGTAGCTTGGTTGAGCGCAATCCAGGGCAGCGAGCGCTTGTGTTGCGCCATCCGCTCCAGGCGGTCGAACGTGTCGGCACGGAGGTTTCCGCGTTCCACGGCCAGCGCCGCCTGTTCGTAGGCGACGGTGAAAACCTCGTCATGGAAATCGGGGTGCTGGAGAAGGTCAGGTGGAAGCGCGGCGAGGGCTTCCTCCGCCTTCGCGTAGTAAGGGCTGGGGGATCGCCCCAGGAATCCCTCCAGATCCCGTTCGATCCGTGCCTGGATGATCAGCTGCAGGAGCAGTTCGGGTGGCCGGGGGGTTCGGTTCAGGTCCACCTCCAGGATCCGGCGCGCCTCCTGGATGCGGTCAAGGGCCACCTGGGACCGCCCCAGGGTCGCTTCCTGGAAGGCCAGCTGCCGCAGCACCGCACTGGCCCGTATGCCGTATTCCATCACTTCCGGCCAGAGACGAAAGGCCTCCCGGCTGGATTCGGCCAAGGCTTGGTTGTGGACGTAGTTGTCCTCGCCCCGCAGGGCACACAGCCGCGCCATGACGCGGTGGCTCTCGCCCTTCAAACGGTAGGCCTCGGGCACCCTCTGTTCGAGGCGGATCACCTGGTCGGCAAACTGCAAGGCTTGGTTCCAGTCCCGCCAGGGATCCTCGTGGCCCGCATCCAGGGCCTCGGGACGGGCGTCCCGGCGGCGGCGCAGCAGGGTGAACCCCTTGGTCAGCAGGGCCGAAATGCAAGTGGGATCCAGGACCAAGGCCCGGTCGGCATCCCGGAAGGCCTGGTCATAGGAAGCCGCCAGTTCCAGGTCCGGACACCCCATTTCACGCTGGAATTCAGCCAGAAGGCTCCACCCCTTGGCCCTCAAGGCCATGGGCGCAGGGGACATAGGGTCCAGGTGGGAAGCCGTGGCAGCCAGGTCCAGGCTCCGGTGCACCAGGTCGGGCTGGAAGGACCTGAACCGATAGGCCCGGGACTCGGCCTTCACCAGCCACCACCGGGCGGCGGTCAGGTAGGTTCGGGGGTCTCCCCGCGCGATGTCCAGAAGGGTCTGCACATGGGATTCCGCCTCCCGGGCATGGGCCTCGAAGGTGGCCGGATCCCAGGTCCGGCTGGCCCGCCGGGCCCACACCTGGTGGCGCAGCTCCTGGGCCTCGTAGGACCAGGGCGTGGCGCGCAGTTCCTGGCCCGCCAGGGTCAGGGCAGCCTCATCCCGGTCTTCCAGGAAGGCCACCTTGGCCACATCGAGGTTGCGCCGCTCGCCCCCCTCGGCGCCCTGCTGAAAACAGCGCATGGCGGGGCGAAGGTACTTCTCCGCCAGGGCCAGCTGGCCCGCCGTCCGCTCGGGCCCGGTCCCCGTGAGCCGCTGGGCCTCCTCGGCGTGCACTTCCAGGAGGGCCGTGCCCAGGGCCCGGGCCACCGCGGACGCCCTGAACCCCAGATCCCAGGCCTTCTGGAGCTCCTTGAAAGCCTCCCGGTTTCGCCCCAGGAGCAGGAGCGCCTGCCCCTGGAAGTAGGCCCCGGGACCCGCGGCCAGGCTGCCTAGGGCCTTGGCTTCCTCGTGCTTGGCCTTCATGCCTTCCAGGAGCTGGGCCACTTCCTGGGATCGGTTCTGCTGGGGGCTCAGGGCCGCCATGCGAAACCGCGTCTCCACATCCTGGGCCGCCTGGAGGAAGCGGGCGGCGATCTCCGCCTTCAACCGGGTGCGCTGGAGGAGCACACCTCCGAGCACCAGGGCCACCAGGCCCACCCCGACCCCGGACGCGAGGACCGAGGCCAGGGTGGGGTGGCGTCGTGCCCAGGCCCGTGCCCGCCGGGGCCAGGACGCCTTTTTGGCGCGAATGGGGTTGCCTTCGAGTGCGCACTCCAGGTCATCCGCCAG
>CAZPUI010000851.1:0-2499 GCA_964589695.1 uncultured Solibacteraceae bacterium
GCTCACGGCGGGGCTGGGGGCTGGCCGACCCGACTGGGTGGACTGGGCTGTGGAGGTGGCCCTTGGGGCGAGCGAACGTCCGCTGGAAGGTTCGGGCGTACTGGATCCGGGAATCTGCCATGGTGCGGCGGGCAACGCCCTGCTGTTCCTTCGCCTCCATCAGGCCACGGGGGTGGAAGCCTTCCGGCGGGCCGCGCGCACATGGACCGAGCACACCCTGGCCCTTCGAGGCCCAGGACGCGGGCCTGGGGGCTTTGGGGCCTGGCAGCCCCGGGGCGAGGAGGACCCTGGCCCCTGGAGGCCCCTGGCGGGGCTCATGGAAGGCGGCGCAGGGGTAGGGCTCGCCCTCCTTGCGATGCTGGAGGCCGGTGGGCCCGTCTGGGATGACCTGCTGGGCTTCGAAGGGGGGTAGGATGGCAGGATCTTCAACGCCTTGATGACCTTGGGGGATCCACCATGGAACAGCCAGTGCGGCGACATGTCAGGGCAGAAGTGGGCCTGGAGCATGGTGTTCGGTTCTCGGTGCGAGGTCGGCTGTATCGCGATGTGCGGGTTCTGACCCTGGGTGCGGGGGGCTGCAGTCTGGCGGTGGAACCTGACCTCGCCCGGGACTTACGCAACGATTACCCCTTGGAGAACCTCTGCATCGAGCACACCCAACTGCCAGACCACGCCCTTCAGGCCCGGGTGGTCTACATCGCGGGCAACCAACCCATCACTGTGGGGCTTCAGTTCCTGGGGGTTCAGCCCGAACTGGAGGTGGCCATCGAGGCCCATGTACAGACCCTCCTGGGCGGGCGTCGCAGCTTCGTCGCCCACGATGGGGGAATGGAGTAGGTCGGGCCGATCATGGATCGCATGCCATGGGGATCGAATGGGATGTGGTCCTGGGCGCCATGGAGGGCTTTGAAGGCCACCTGGTAGGAAGGGCGTTCGGAGTTCAGCGACCCACGGGTCGCGACGGCTTCGACGAAACACCAGGACGCGAAGCTCCCGAAGCGCGGCCGGAGCTCGCATAGGGCAAGTTCAGGGGCTGCACCCAGGACCCCACTTCGGGGCTGGCAGCCGTCTCGAATGATCGCTTCACACGCCCTTCACCGAGGCCCACCTTCCCTTCACCCTGGGGTCCCATCCTCCGGTTCAGCCATCGGAGGAACACCATGCGCATCCCCTTTCCCTTGAAGGCCCTGGCGGTGCTGGGGTTGAGTCTACTGCTGCTGCTCCCCCTGCTCATGACCCTGGGGCTGGTGGAAAGCCGCAACGCCCGCCAGATGGAGACGGAGACCCAGGTGGCCAAAAGTGTCGGCGGCCACCCAGACGCTGGAGGGCCCGGGGCTGGTGGTGCCCTACACCATGGAGGTGAGGCGCCAGGAGAAGCACGAGAAGACGGGGGTCTGGCAGGAGGTTTGGGCGGAGGTCAAGGGGGTCCAGACCCTGGTACCCCGGAGCCTGGAACTGGAGGGCGCTGTGGACATCGAGGCCCGGCGGCGGGGGCTCTACCGCACCCAGGTCTTCAAGGTTGCAGGGCCCTTGAAAGGGACCTTTGCCGTGGCGCCGATGGCAGGCCTTGCCGGAGGTAAGTCCCTTCGTCTGGGGGAGCCCTACCTGGCCCTTGGGATCAGCGATCCGAGGGGCATCCTCAATCGGGTGTCCCTGCGCATGGAAGGGAAGGACCTGCCCTTCCAGCCCGGGACCCGCCTTGACCACCCAGGGCAGGGGATCCACGCACCCCTTCCAGGGCTGGATCTGACCCAGGCCAGGTCGTTCTCCTTCGAGATTCCACTGGAGCTTCTGGGCACCCGCAGCCTGCACCTGGCCCCGGTGGCGGAGGAGACCCGGGTGAGCCTCCAAGGCGCCTGGCCTGCCCCCAGTTTCGAAGGGGGTTTTGCGCCCCTTGAACGCACCTGGTCCAGCCAAGGGTTCCGCGCCCTCTGGAAGATCCCCCATCTGTCCCGGGACCTGAAGGCCCTGCTGGCGGCCCTGATGGTGGGCACCCGTCGCATGGATTGGCGCAGGACCCCGACCCCGCCACCGGTGCCGGACGTGCGGCCATGAAGGTCCCGCGCCGCGGCCAGCTGTGGGGTGGGGTGGGGCTTGCCATGGGATCGGGCGCATGGCCTTGGTTCCAAGTGGCCATCTGGACCCTTGCCCTCCTCCCTCGGCCCGCACCCTCCCACCTGAAGGTGCCGGTGGTGGGGGTCAAACCGGGCCACGTGGCGCCCACCTTTGGTGCCCCTCGGCCCGGTGGGCGTCGGCACGAAGGGGTAGACGTGTTTGCGGCGCGTCACACGCCGGTGGTCAGTGCCACGGTCGGTGTGGTGACCCATGTGGGCATGGATCGTCTGGGGGGTCGGGTCGTGTCCTACCTGGGGCCCGGAGGGCTGGTTCACTACCACGCGCATCTGGAATCCCATGGCCCACTCCGACGAGGCCAGTGGATCGAGGCCGGAACCCTGCTGGGCACCGTGGGGGATTCGGGGAACGCCCGGGGGACACCCC
>CAZPUI010000852.1:0-2498 GCA_964589695.1 uncultured Solibacteraceae bacterium
GGACGGGGTGGGACCACCGGGGCCGCCTGGACCGAGGCCTACACCGCCGAGGCCAGCGCCGTCGCGCTGGTTCCCATGGCCCTGGGGGGCGGCCCCTGGTTCAAGGGCAAGGGCTGTCGCCAGTGCGACTGGAAGGGGATCCGGGGACGCCAACCCGAGCATGATCTGCTCTTCGTCAGCCCAGCCATCCGTCAGCTGGTGGCGGAGGATGCGCCCCTGGCGGACATCGAAGGCCAGGCCCGGCGGGAAGGGAAGACCAGCCTCCTGGACCATGCCTTGGCCCTGGCCCGGCAGGGGGCCATCCCCCTGGAGGAGGTCCTGCGGGTGACCATGGTGGAGGACTAGCGCGATGCCCACCTTCGCCTTCACCGCACGCACCCTGGAGGGCCGGGCCCTCAAGGGGGTGCGGGCGGCGGCCAGCGAGGCGGCCTTGGCCCAGGACCTCCAGTCGGAGCGGGCCTACCTGGTGCATGCCCGACCCGTCCTGGATCGGGTGGGGCGGACGGGCCGGGGCAGGCCACGGATCAAGCGCAAGGAGCTGGCCACTTTCATGCTGCACCTGGCCTCGTACGTGGAAGCGGGTGTGCCCCTGCTCTCGGCCCTCAAGGACTACCGGGTTCCTGCCAACCCCGCCCTGGATGCGGCGGTCCAGGATGTGCGTCGGCGGGTGGAGGGAGGCTCCAGCCTCTCCGAGGCCATGGCGGCCTATCCCATGCTTTTCAGTGCTCTACAGGTGAACATGGTCAAGGCTGGGGAAGGCAGTGGCCACCTGGATGACAGCATCCGGGAGGTCATCAAGCTGGTGGAGTGGGAGGACCGCTTCGCCGCCCAGGTGCGTCAGGCCAGCACTTACCCCCTCACCGTCCTGGGCTTCATCGGCCTCATTGTGCTGGTGGTGAGCGTTTTCGCCCTGCCGGCCATCCTGAAGCTGATGAAGGACTTCAACGTGGAGCTGCCCTTAGCGACCCGGGTCTTCATGGCCCTGGGCGGGTTCCTGACCCACCATGCCTGGGCCGTGGTTCTGGGGCCCCTGGCCCTGGTCTTCGGAGTCAAGCTGGCCCTCCGCCGTCCGGACCTTCGGCTCCGCTGGGACACCCTGGTGCTCCGGCTGCCCATCGTGGGGGACCTGGTGACGAAGATGGGGCTCTCCCGCTTCGCCCGCTTTTTCGCGGCCCAGTACCGCAGCGGCATTCCCATGCTCCGTTTGCTCCAGGAGTGCGAAGGCATCATGGGCAATGCCCGGCTGGCCCTCTGCGTGGCCCAGATCCGAGGGGGGGTGGAGCGGGGTGAGCGCCTCGCCACCATGGCGGAGGAGGTGGGGCGCTTTCCCCAGTTGGTGGTGCGCATGCTGGCCATCGGTGAGGAGGCGGGCAACCTGGAACAGACCCTGGGCAAGGTGGCCACCTACTTCGATGCGGAGGTGGAGGCCAGCATCAAGCGCCTCTTCCAGGTGCTGGAACCCCTGCTCATGGTGCTCATGGCTGGCGTCCTGCTCTTCGTGGCGGTGGCCATTCTGCTGCCCATCTACAGCCTGATCGGAGGCGTCAATGCGGCGGCGCGCTAGGGTGGGCGTAGCCGTTCAGGGGGGACCGCCCGGCCGCGCTATGCAGACTGGAATTTCAACCAGAATTCAATGCGCGGCCTCTTATGGCACGCATGCGTACCATCCCCTGGACCCCCGCAACAAACGCGGGCAAAGCCCGCATTGGTCGCCACCCCCTGACATGAACGAGGGGGAAGCCACGCATGCGTGGCTTCCTGCTCACCTTCGGTTCGCGAAGTCCCCCCTCGTGCTCCCCCACGTGGTGTCTCGGCAGAGCCGAGACACCACGTCTGAACGCATAAGACTGGGCTTCACCCTGGTGGAGGTGGTGGTGGCCATCGCCGTGGTGGCCATCCTGGCGGGGGCCCTCTCACCCCTGGTGATGCGCGCCGTCCAGCAGCAGCGGGAGGAAAGGACCCGCCAGGCCCTGCGCAGTGCCTTCGAGGCCCTCTACGGGGCCCGGGACCGGCGGGTGGCCAACTGCCGGGCGGATTTCGGCTTCGACCCCGGAGCGGGCCTGGGGAACCTGGGGATTCTCGTGTCCCGGACGGGGACCCCCTGGGCGGCGGTTCCCACCTATGGAAACGGGCCCACCTTCCTGTGGGGCTACAACGGTCCCTACTGGTCCGGGCAGGTGACCTCCGCAGGGCTACCGGGGGATGGGTGGGGCAGGGCCCTGTCCCTGGCCTCCAACGGGCAGGTGGTGAGCGCCGGCGCCGACGGGCTCCTCGGCACCGCGGACGATCTGCGCCACCCCTCCGTGGCGCCCTCCCGTCTGGCGTACAGCGCCACGGTAACCCTGGTCCTGGGTCGGGTGGGGCTGGACTGCACGGGCACGGCCACGCTCCAGTTCCCCTATGGCATGAACCCCCCCGCCCTGGATCGCTGCATCCCACCCCTGGCCGCCGCCCCTGCGGTGGGCTCCCTGGCGGCCCTCCCCCAGGACATCGCCAAT
>CAZPUI010000853.1:0-2492 GCA_964589695.1 uncultured Solibacteraceae bacterium
CGAAGCCAACCGCCTGCCCTACGGCCTGGCCGGTTACGCCTTCACGCGCTCGCTGGAAAACGCCGACCTGCTCGCGCGCCGGGTGGAAGTGGGCATGCTGTGGGCCCATGGCATCATTTTTCAGCCACTGGGAGGCCTCTCCCCGGTGCACAGGGCACTTTGAGCTGTGACCCAGAGATCCCATGTGTGCCTGGCTTGCTCGCCGACCTGTGCCCAGTGTTCATTGGCCGACCCACGCCCCCTGTTCACCGACCCCATAGGACCACGCACCCGGGACCGTTAAACTGCACCCTCCCCTCGGCGTAGCCGCAGAACCTTGGAGATAGCCGTGATCGCATTCGACCAGCTCGAAGTCCGGTATGGCCCTGTGGTGGCCCTGAAGGGGCTCACCCTGGAGCTGCAGCCCGGTATCGTGGGCCTTCTGGGGCCCAACGGTTCCGGCAAATCCACCCTCCTGAAGACCCTCCTGGGTCTCCTGAAGCCCGCCCGGGGCACGGGCAACGTGCTGGGCATCGGGCTCAGTTCTTCGGAATCCACGCGCCTGCGCCACCGGGTGGGCTACATGCCGGAATACGACGCGGTGATCGAGGATGCCTCGGCCTTCGAGCAGGTGGCCTTCTGGGGCGAACTGTCGGGTCTGAGTCCCTCCCAGGCCCGGGACCGGGCCCACGAGGTGCTCTACTTCGTGGGGCTGGACGAGAGCCGCTACCGCGCGGCCTCGGGCTATTCCACGGGCATGCGCCAGCGGGTCAAGCTGGCCCAGGCCCTGGTGCACAGCCCCGACATGGTCTTCCTGGACGAGCCCACGAACGGGCTTGATCCCGATGGTCGCAAGCGCATGCTGGACCTCGTGCTCAAGGTCCATGCGGAGCTGGGGGCCAGCGTGATCCTCGCCAGCCACCTGCTGGAGGATGTGGAGCGCTGTGCGGACCAGCTGATGATCCTGGACAAGGGGGAACTCAAGGCCTACGGCAGCATGGGTGGGCTTCGCAAGATGCTCTCGCGCCGCTTCGAACTGCGCTTCCTGGACCCCCTCAGCGAAGGTCAGGAAGCAGCCCTGGCCTCCCTGGGTTCGGTGCTGGACTCCCGCCAGGGCCTCTACGATGTGGAACTCCAGGAACCCGACCCCAGGGAACCCTTCCGCTGGGCCGAAGCCCATGGCGCGGTGCTCGTGCAGCTCACGCCCCGCCATGATCGCCTGGACGAAGTCCTGATCCGCGCCCTGCGGGGCGGGTTCGATGGGAATACGGGGTCTGCCGAGGGAGGACACTGACATGCCGATCTATGCCCCCACCCTCCCCCCCAAGCCCGACCTGAAGAGCGGCCAGCATCCTGTGGCCGTGCTGCTCCGCTTTGACCTGAAGCGCATGTTCCGCCAGAAGGTGGGCGTCTTCTTCCTCTTCGGCTTCCTGCTCACCCTGCTGATCCAGATCTCCATGCTCTACGTGCGGTACCTGCTCAACACCAAGAACGAGATGAAGGCCGTGAAGGACTTCGCCGCCATGGTGCTGACCCAGGGACCGGCCTACCAGGCGGACCATCTGTCCCCCACCTTCATCACCTTCCTCTGGTTCTTCATCGCCGTGGTGGCGGGCGGACTCATCAGCCGGGACACCCTGTACCGGGTGCGGCCCCTGATGTATGCCCATCCCGTAAACCCCGAACGGTACCTCCTGGCCAAGGTGGGCTTCGCCTTCCTGGTGCTCCTGGCCCTCATGCTGCCCTTCATCCTGCTGCCCTGGGGGCTCTCCCTGGCCATCGCCGGGCCCCAGGGGCCCGTGTGGGCCACCCTGCCCCTGCACATGGTGCCTGCGGCCCTCACCGTCGCCTTCCTCATGGCCTGCGTCACCGTGGGCACCTCCAGCCTGAGCGGCACCCCCCGGGCCGGCACGGGTTGGATCCTGAGCATCTTCTTCGTGAGCTGGGCCTTGGGTGGACTCATGAAGGGGGTTCTGGACTGGCCGGACTTCGTATCCCTCCACACCCTGTCCACCGCCTGGCCCAAGCTGCTGTGTGGTGTGCCGAACCTGGACATCACCTGGTACCAGGCCCTGCTGGGGACCCTCGGATGGGTCGCCCTGAGCCTGGGCATCACCTGGACCCGCATCCGCCCCAGCGAGGCGACCCTATGAGCACCTTGCTCCTCTCCCGCGCCTCCATGCGCTATGGCGACATCCTGGGCCTGAGCCCCACCACCTTCGAGCTTCCCGAGGGCGGAGGCATCACGGGCCTCCTGGGTCCCAACGGCGCCGGCAAGTCCACCCTCATCCAGATCATTGCGGGATTGCTGCCCCCCAGTGGGGGCGAGGCCCTGGTCTTCGGGGAAGCCCCCTTCCGCAACCCCCGGATCCTGGCCCGCATCGGACTGGTGCCCGAAGGGGATCGCTTCCCCACCGGCCTGCGAGGGGATCGCTGGCTGCACATGATGGCGGAACTTTCGGGCATCCCTGGCCCCCAGGTCAAGGCCGTGGTGGCCAAGGCCCTGGAAACCG
>CAZPUI010000854.1:0-2489 GCA_964589695.1 uncultured Solibacteraceae bacterium
GGACATGCGGCGGCGGGTGGTGGGGAAGCCCGGGAGGAAAAAGTGGGAGCCGCGCAGGGGACACACCCGGCGGCCCCGGCAGGCGGGGGTTCCCAGAGCGAAGGCCGTAGTAGGGCCCGATGAACGGAACCGAAGGCAGGAGAGACGGCCAGGGGGATGGAAGCCGTCCCAGAAACTTCAGGACGCCCAGGAGCAGGGCCACCCTGGCCAGGACCAAGAGCGGATTCGCAATAACGGCGAGCTTGGAGAAGACCGGAAGGTATCCCAGGGCAAGGGAGACGTAGCCCAAGGCCATCATCGACGAACCCGCCAGCCACCAGCCGATGCCCCGGTACGATGGGTTGATGCGGTACTGGACCCCCAAGGCCACCACCTGCGTAAAACAGGCCAGGCTCAGGATGAATACCAGGGTTTGAAGATCCAGTTTCATGGGCACCTTGGAAGGGGGGTCCTCGGCCCCACGGGTCGAGGGTTCGGACATGGCTTGTCCACCCCCCACAGGGCGGTATCGGATCCCGGGCGCACCATCATGAAACCGGTCAGCCCCCCCTTGCCTCGCAACACGTGGCATTCTCGGGTCCCCTCGGGCATGCTGGTCCCAAAGCCCTTTCGGAGATCCCAATGCGCATGCTGTCCGCCCTTTCCCCCGTGGCCCTGGTACTGATTGCCGGACCCTCCCTGCTGGGGGACACGCCCGTCCAGGCCCCCCGCCCCATGAACCTCCACGACCTGGCCTCCTGGAAACGCCTGGGCCCCGTCAGCCTGAGCCCGGATGGCCGGTGGGCCGCCTGGCGCCTGAGCCCCGCAGAAGGGGATGGGGAGGTGCTCCTCAAAGCCACCCAGGGGGACGCCTCCTTCACCTACGCCACGGGCAGCGGCGATGGAGCCCTCACCTTCAGCGAGGACGGGAAGTGGCTGGCCTTCGCGGCCTTCCCCACCTTCAAGGAGACCCAGGCCCTGAAGAAGCAGAAGAAGCCCGCCCAGCCCAAGGTCATGCTGGTGGACCTCGCCACGGGGAAGGCCACCACCCACGACAAGGTGCGGCGCTTCGCCTTCGCCGGGGAGCGGGGGGGCTGGATCACCTTCACCAAGGCCTCGGAAGCCGCCGCTGGGCCCGGTCCCGGAGGGCCCAGCGGCCCTTCCGCGCCTTCCGGCCCCACCCCCGGCCCAAGGGCAGCGACCTGGTGTTGCGGGAACTGGCCACGGGCCTGGAGCTGAACATCGGCAATGTGGCGGAGGCCACCTTCGACAAGACGGGACGGTTCCTGGCCTGGGCCGTGGAGGCCGAGGGCAAGGCGGGCAATGGCGTGGTCTTGCGGGACCTGGAGACCGGGGCCGTCAAGGTGCTGGACAGCGGCGAGGCCACCTTCGAGCAGCTGCGCTGGACGGAGAAGGGGGATGGCCTGAGCTTCCTGCGGGGCACGGAGGACAAGGGGTTCAAGGATCGCCTCTACGCCGCGGTGGGCTTCACGGGCTTTCCCGGCACGCCGGTGAAAACGGTCTATGACCCCAAGGAGGACAAGACCTTCCCCGCCGGCCTGAGCCTCAGTCCCGACCGGGCGGTGGAATGGACCGAGGATTTGGGCACCCTGATCTTCGGCCTGCGCACGCCGGAGAAGAAGGAGGACGCCAAACCCGAGGACACCAAGGACGAAGCCAAGACCGAGGTCAAGGGGGAGGAGGCCAAACCCGCAGCCAAGAAGGACGAAGCCAAGAAGCCCCTGCCCGCCCTGGAGCCCGACGAGCGACCCGACCTGGTGCTCTGGCACAGCCAGGAGGCCCGCCTGCCCATCAAGCAGCAGGTGGAGAAGGAGCGGGACAAGAGGGCCTTCCATCTGGCCACCTACCGGGTGGCAGACAAGCGCTTCGTGCGCCTGGCGGACGACACCCTGAAGCGGGTGAGCCTGGGGTCGCGGTCCGCCTGGGCCCTGGGCCTGGATTACACGGCCTACGAGCGCCTTGCGAACCTGGATGGCCGGGAATACCAGGATGTCTACGCCGTGGACCCGAAAACCGGAACTCGGCGCAAGCTCCTCACCAAGGCGCGCTACCCCATGGGTCTTTCCCTGGATGGCGGGGCCTTCCTGTACCACGAGGATGGTCACTTCCACGCTGTAAATGTGGCCACAGGCAAGGATCTGAACCTTACCCAGAAAATGCCCACCACCTTCGTGGACGACAAGGATGACCACAACGTGGTGAAGCTCCCCACCCGCTCCTTTGGGTGGACCTCAGACCACCGCCATGTCCTCCTCTCCGATGGCTGGGACATTTGGAAGGTGGCAGTGGATGGCAGCGGCTTCGAGAACCTCACCAAGGTCGGGAAGAAGGACTCCATCCGATTCCAGCGCCGCATCATCACGGACCCCGACGAGAAGGGCATCGACCTCTCCCAGCCCCAGGTCTTCGCCACCCTAGGCGAGTGGACCAAGAAGGCGGGCATCGCCGTGCTGGAGCCCGGCAAGGGACTGCGCATGGCCCTCACCGAA
>CAZPUI010000855.1:0-2485 GCA_964589695.1 uncultured Solibacteraceae bacterium
TGTCACGGTCGCGAAGCGTTCAATTTGTGAACTTGTAGTCCGTCTTCGCCTTCGACTTCAGCACCCTGAACCAGATCCAGGACTATGTGGTGGTGAAGCACGGCGAGCAGCGGGTGAAGGAACTGAGGTTCACGGAGGACGCGGGCTACTGGCGGGATGTGGGCACCCTGGACAGCCTGTGGCAGGCCAACATGGACCTTGTGGCGGTGAAGCCCCCCTTCTCCCTTTATGGCGAGCAGTGGCCCTTCTTCCGAAGCCCCACCTTCTTTCCCCCGGCCAAATTCGTCCATGAGGAGGGCAGCCGGGTGGGCATGGCGGTGCGCAGCATCGTGGCGGAAGGCGTGGTGGTTTCCGGAGCCACGGTGCGTTCCAGCGTCCTGGGAGCGGGCACCTTCGTCCACAGCTATGCCCTGGTGGAGAACTGCGTCCTTTTTGGAGGCCAGATCAGCAAGGACCGGGTGCTGGAGACCTCCATCGGACGGCACTGCAAGGTGCGCAACGCCCTTCTGGACCGCAATGTCACCCTGCAGGAGGGCACCGTCATCGGCTACGACCGCGCCGACGACGAGGCCCGGGGGCTGAAGACCGTGACCCTGCCGGGCACCGAGGACTACGTGGTGGTGGTGGGGCGGGACCAGGTGATCTGAGCGCGCCCCTCGGTTCCGGCTCCACCTTTGACAAAGCCCCGGGTGGAACCGATGTTGTTCAGGTTATTCAGCGGCTTTTTCAAGCTGAAGCCCAGTTCGGAGGCCACCGTGTGCAAGCACCATCCTTCTCACCTGGTCAACCTGGGTTTCACCGAAGTGAACCTGCCGGCGGGCTCCCACATCTGCCAGATCTTCTCCACCGACCAGGAACGGGAGGACTCCCTTCTGCGTTTCCTCTCCCAGGGCTTGAAGGATGGGGAGCGCACCGCCTGCTTCTCTGAAAAGACCACCCAGGAGACCCTGCGCGCCCACTTCAGGGCGGAGGGCATCTCCCTGGAAGAGGTGACAGAGCGGGGGGACTTCGCCCTGGATGGAACCCGCCAGGTCTATTTCCAGGGTGGGATCTTCGATCCGGACCGCATGCTCGGGCTGCTGGAAGCCTTCCACAGGGCCTCGGAAACCGGGGGCTACACCGCCGCGAGGGTCATCGGGGAGATGACCGATGAGATCGGCAGCATCGCGGGCGGATCCCGCCTGCTGGAATACGAAGCCAGGGTCAGCATTCTTTTGCGGGAGCACCCCGTCACGGCCGTGTGCCAATACGATGCCCGGAGTTTCGGGGGCGCCCAGATCATGGACGTCCTGAAGGTGCACCCCATGATGCTGGTGCGCGGGGCGGTGGTTCAGAATCCCTTCTTCGTGAACCCTGAAGACATCCTCAGCCATGCCTGAAGCCAGGGTGGGCGACCTGCAGGCCTCCGTCCTGGCGCACCTCCTGCTCATGCAGAACATGCTGGCGGAGTTTCCGGAGGAGGATAGCCTCCTGGCGTTCATCTCCCGCGGGCTGCTGGAACTACCGGGTGTCCAGGACGCCTGGTTCGAGGCCGTTGGCGCGGTCAACGGGACCCGACCTCGGGAGGGCACCCAGCGCTTCGCCCTGAACCTGAACCAAGTCCGCAGGGGCGAGGTGGTGGTCCTGCTGCATTCCGTCTTGGCCTTCACACCCTACGCCCCCTTTGTCGGCAACCTGGTCTTCATGGCGAGCGTGATCCTGGAGGAACGGCGACAGCGGCGGCTCAAGGAAGAAGCCCAACTGCACCTTGAAAAGCGCGTCGAGGAGAGGACGGCGGAACTGAGGGCCCAGGTCGAGGAGACCCGAGTCGCCATCCAGGAGGCCCAGCGGCACCAGCAGCGCGCCACCCGCTACCTTGAAATTTCTGAGGCCTTGATCGTGGAGCTTGATTGCCAGGGCAAGATCGCATTGATCAACGCAAGGGCGAGCTCTGTGCTGGGGTTTGGCCCCGAGGATCTGGTGGGCCGGGACTGGTTCGACACCGTGATCCTCCCCGAAGGGCGCGAGGAGCTCCGGCGGGTCTACCTCGAGACCCTTGCCGGGAACGCCGTCGCACCCTCCACCTACGTCAATGAGGTCCAGACCCGGTCGGGCGAAACCCGCACCATCGCCTGGCGCAATGTGCCCCGGTTCGATGAAGGGGGGAACCTCACGGGCACCCTCAGTTCCGGCCTGGACATCACCGAGCGCCTGCGCGTGGAGGCGACCCAGAAGCAACTCCAGGAGCAGGTCTACCAGGCCCACAAGATGGAAAGCCTGGGGAGCCTTGCCGGAGGGATCGCCCATGACATGAACAACCTTCTGGGGGCCATCCTCAGCATGTCGACCCTGGGTCTGGATCTGGAACCGGTGGGCAGTCCTTCGCGCCAGCTGTTCGAAACCATCACCCGAGCTGCGGAGCGGGGCAGCGACATGGTGAAACGCCTGCTGGGCGACGCGTTCCAGGCCGGTTCCGCGCCCAGCCCCTCGCCCTCCCCGACGACCC
>CAZPUI010000856.1:0-2479 GCA_964589695.1 uncultured Solibacteraceae bacterium
GTTCGATCTGGAGCTCGTAGGTCGGGGAGGTGAGGGAGACGTACTGCCGTTTGGCGGGGTCGTAGAAGGCGAAGGTAAGGGGCTTGAGGGTTCGGGCCCCGGGGAGGCGGGGGAAGAGCAGGTACTCGAAGGTCTTGGAACCGGAGATGCGCTCCGACTGGCGGTTGATGTTCTCGGACACCTTGGGGGTGAAGGGCTCGAGGTCCTTGGGCAGGTCCAGGGCCGGAGCCTCCAGCAGCTTGATGCCCCCGCTGCCCGACAGGGTGATCTTCAGGGAAAGGGGTTCGTGGGTGCGGGTGGTCTTCTTGTCGAGGGTCGTGGTCATGGTGAACTGGCCCACGGCCCCCTTGAAGGCCGCCGGAGCCCCGGAGGGCAGGGGATCCACGGTGAGCTTGAGGGGGGCGCTGGCGAAGGTGTGCTTCACCGTCTGGCCGAACATGCTGCCGAAGAAATCATTGGCCCGGGTCGGCACTTCCACCAGGGCCTCCAGCTCCATGGGGCCGATCTCCAGGGGGCCGGACTGGCTGGGGAAGAGGGCCATGCGCCGGATCACCCCCACCCGATAGCGTTTGCCGTTGACCGTTTCCTGGGTCATCGGGACGTTCTTGGCCGGCTCCAGGTCCTCGCTCCAGAACCCCGTGAGGGTCGGGGCTTTCTTGATGGCGTAGTTCCCCACATTCAGGCGGGTGTAGACCTTGTAGGTGAGGTTCACCTGTTCCCCCTGGAGCACCCGGCTGCGGTCTAGGGAGGCCTTCAGGAAGAGGTTGTCCCCGATCTGGGTGGACAGATCCGGGGGCGCCTGGGGGTCGCGGGGGGGCCTGGGGGAACCCTTCACCACCTCGGGCTGGAGGGGGCTGGAGGTGAAGGTCTGGCCCCCGGCCTCGATGGAGGCCGCGGCGATGGTGAATTTGCCCATGTCCTTGGGCTGCAGCACGTAGCTGAAGCTCAGGGACGAGGTCATGGCGCCGTTCACGAACTGCATGTTGGAGGCCTGGTTGGGTCCGCTCTGGATGCGAAAGGCCCCCAGGTCGGGCAGCTTAAGGTTTCGGGCCTGGCCCGAGGCGTTGTGGAGGGTGAAGGTCAGCTGGAAGGCCTCCCCCAGGCCCACGGGGTTGCGGTCCACGGTGGCCTCGAAGGTGGGTTCCTGGGCCCCCAGCCAGGCCGCGAGCATGAGGAAGAGGAACAACCGCAGGCAGCGCATGTCACCAGTCCTTTTCCGTCTTGGCCCGCGCGGCCGGTCGCGGCTTGAGCTTTTTGCGGGTGTCCTTGTCACTGTCCTTGATCACCGCCAGGATCCGCTCCGCCTCCTGCTTGGACATCTTCCGCTCCTGCTTCGGTGGATCCGACTTTCCATCCTGCGGCTTCTTGTCCTGGGGATTCTGCCCATCCTGGGGCTGGCTTTTTGGGTCCTTGCCCTTGTCCTTCGGGTCCTTCCCCTGGTCCTGTTTGTCCTGTTGATCCTTCTTGTCTTTCTTGTCCTGCTTGTCGTTCTTGTTCTGTTGTTGCTGCTGCTGTTCCTTCTGCCGAGCCAGGGCATAGGACAGGTTGTACTTGGCATCCGCATCCCCGGGCCTGAGCTTCAGGGATTCGATGTACGAGGCCACGGCCTCCTTCTCCTGCTTGGCTTTGAGCTGGGCGTTGCCCAGGTTGTAGAAGGCCTGGGCCCGGACATCCGGGGCCTTGGCTTCCCGGGCGGCCCCTTCGAAGGCCTTGGCCGCGGCTTCGAACCGCCCCTGCTTGTACAGGGCATTGCCCAGGTCGAACTGGGCCTGAACCGAGGAGGGTTCCTTTTCCAGCGCTTTCCGGTAGCTGGCCTCGGCGTCCGCGTACTTGCCCGCCTCGTACTGTCCGTTGCCCTCCTTCACCAGGGCGCGGGTGGACTGGGCGGTTGCGGGAAGGGCACCCAGGGCAAGGAGCGCCATCCCGAGCCGCATGGGGGCGTGTTTCGCCCCAGGACCTGTGCTCATGACCTCACCCCCAGGGGATTCCAGCGTGAGAGCCAGGGGATGCGCTGCTCGGAGAGCAGGCATTCCAGGAGCAGGAGGAGGAGGGCCGGGACCAGGAAGTACTGGAACCGGTCCTCGTGGTCGGTGAACGCTTTGGTGGCCGTGCGCTTCTGCAGGCGGTTGAGGTCCCGGTGGATGGCCTCCAGTTCGTCCTGGGCATTGGCCGCGCGGACGTACATGCCCTTGCCGATGGCGGCGATCTTCTGCAGGGAGGCCTCGTCCAGGCGGGTGACCACCACGCTGCCCGCGCGATCCCGCTTGAAGTCCGAGGGCTGGCCCCCACCGGCGTAGATGGGAATGGGCGCGCCCTCCGGGGAGCCCATGCCGATGGTGTAGATCCGCACCCCCTGCCGGGCGGCGGCCTCCACCGCCTCCAGGGCGTTGCCCTCGTTATCTTCGCCATCGGTGATGATCACCAGCACCTTGCTGGTGGATTCCTTGAAGTCGAAGGATTCCATGGCCCGCTGGAGGGC